>CAIYPH010000632.1 GCA_903928045.1 uncultured Rhodospirillales bacterium | reverse complement strand
GCCCAACACCTCAAGCGATTCCGGGCTTGCGTCGCGTCGGGCGAACGGATGTTCGTTTTCCACAAGTCCAACGGCACGCTCACACCGCGTGAAATCGCCCATCTCTTCGCCACCTTGCGGCGCCTCGGCCCAGCGCGCCTGCTGGGAGTGTCACGCGCGACTGCCGAACATCAGGCGGGGGAGGTGATCGCGCATGTGCCGGGGCTGCTGCATGGCTATATCGACCGGTTCGCGCCGGGCGAGCGGGCGTTCGACGTCTCGTTTGACCTCTGGGCACGTATCTGCCGCGCGGCGCTCGCCATGGCCCCGCCGGCGGCCTGACGGAAGCGTAATCCGGCGGACTATTGTAAGACGGATCGCAGCGCGGCAGGCTCAGCGAACCATGAAACTCATCATCCGACGCGTCCCCGACGACGAGATCCGCATGACGGCCGATGGCAGGTTCATCGACCCGCCGCCAACCCCGATTGCCAACCGGATATTCCGCATGGCGGTGATCGTCGCGCTGGCCGCGGTGGCCATCGGGATGGCGGCGCTGATGCTGTGGTTCGCGTTGCTGCTGATCCCGGTTGCCCTGGCCGCCGGCGTCGTGGCCTGGGCGGCTTGGCGCTGGCGGATTTGGAAGACGACGCGGGGGTATTGACCCCAGGCAGCCTGCGCTTCTGCCGCACGGCGGGGATGCGGCGATTGCCGCAACGGAGTGTTGACCTGCCACGTCGCGCCGGTTTGACTAGCCTGCGAGTAGCGAGATCACGCGCAGGGGAGAAGAACAATGCCGCAGGATATGTCGGGTGCAGGCCAGCCGGGCCGCGGTGCCAGCGACGTTGACGTAATCGTGGTCGGCGCCGGGTTCGCCGGCATGTATCTGCTGCATCGGCTGCGCAAGCTCGGCATGACCGCGCTTGTGTTCGAGGCCGGCAGCGGCGTCGGCGGCACCTGGTACTGGAACCGCTACCCCGGCGCGCGCTGCGACGTGGAGAGCATGCAGTATTCCTATGCTTTCTCCGAGGAATTGCAGCAGGAATGGCACTGGCCGGAGCTGTTCTCGGCCCAGCCGGATATCCTCGCCTACGCGAACCATGTGGCAGACCGGTTCGACCTGCGGCGCGACATCACCTTCAACACCCGCGTGACCTCGGCGCATTGGAATCCCGGCGCCGATACCTGGACGGTCGGCACCGATACCGGCGAGACGGTGACGGCGCGGCATGTGGTGATGGCCACTGGCTGCCTTTCCTCGTCCCGCATGCCGGACATCGAGGGGCGCGAAAGCTTCAAGGGCCGCACCTTCCATACCGGCCAATGGCCGCATGAGAAGGTCGATTTCACCGGCCGCACCGTGGCGGTGATCGGCACCGGATCGTCCGCCATCCAGTCGATCCCGGTGATCGCCGAGGAGGCCGGGCGGGTCATCGTGTTCCAGCGCACGCCGAACTTCTCCATCCCGTCGCGCAACGGGAAGATGACGCCGGAATACGAGCAGTCCTGGAAGCAGGACTATGCCAGGCGCCGCGCGGAGGCGAAGACCATGCGCTCTGGCGTGCTGTCGCCGCTCAACGACAAATCGGCGCTCGCTGATGACGAGGCGGCGCGGCGGGCCAATTACGAGGCGCGCTGGAAGCTCGGCGGCACGTATTTCATGCAGTCCTACAACGATCTCGCGCTCAACAAGGCGAGCAACGACACCGCGGTGGACTTCGTCCACGAGAAGATCCGCGAGATCGTCAAGGACCCCAAGGTGGCCGAGAAGCTGCTGCCGACCAACCACCCCATCGGCACCAAGCGCATCTGCGTCGATACCAACTACTACGAGACCTATAACCGCGAGAATGTCAGCCTGATCGACATCCACGAGACGCCGATCCAGTGCATCACGCCCGAGGGCGTGCAGACCAGCGGTGAGACCTACGTGGTGGATGACATCGTGTTCGCCACCGGCTTCGATGCGATGACCGGCACGCTGCTGAAGATCGATATCTCCGGGCGGGACGGCACCACGCTGCGCGACAAGTGGCATGGCGGGCCGCGCACCTATCTCGGGCTGATGACCCAGGGCCTGCCGAACATGTTCATGATCACCGGCCCGGGCAGCCCCTCGGTGCTCTCCAACATGATGGTCTCGATCGAGCAGCATGTGGACTGGATCGTCGATTGCGTCGACTGGATGCGTGCCCATGGCAAGACCGCCATCGAGGCCGATCTGGCGGCCGAGAATGCCTGGGTGGAGCACGTCAACGAGGTGGCGTTCCGCACGCTCTACCCGCAGGCGAACTCCTGGTACATGGGCGCCAACGTGCCGGGCAAGCCGCAGGTGTTCATGCCCTATATCGGCGGCGTCGGCGCCTATCGCGTGAAGTGTGATGAAGTGGCGGCGGCCGGCTACCAGGGCTTCCACCTCTCGGGCGCCAAAGCCACGGCGGCGGCGGCCGAGTAGCCACCCAACCCGGCGCGTTGTCACGCAAGTTTCGCTTGGCAACGCGCTGCCACGGCGGTTGGTGATGCTCCGGAATTCTCGGAGTCGTTCCCATGCGCCGCCATTTCCTGTTCGCATTTGCCCTGCTGGCCGCTGGCCCTGTGCTCGCAGCCAGCCCGCCGCCGTATCTCACGGCGAAGCAACTCGACCTCACGATCATGCTGCCGCCGCCGCCGCCCAAAGGGGGCGAAATCGAAAAGGCGGAGATCGCCGCGGTGATTGCGGCCCAGAGGGCGGCCAGCCCGGAGCGCATCGCCCTTGGTGCGCATGACGCCGAGGAGGATGTGTTCACCATGTTCACCGCGACGCTCGGCGGCAAGTTCGTCGCCGGCAACCTCCCGGTGGCCAGCGTGTTCTTTGCCCGGGTCGGTGACAGCGAGGATGAAACAGTTGATCCCGCGAAGAAGGTGTTCGCGCGCGCCCGCCCCTGGATGACCTCGACGGAGGTGAAGGTGCTTGGCCCCTCCAGCAAGAGCGGTTCCTGGCCCTCCGGCCACACCACGCGGGTGACCATGGAGGCGATCATCCTCGCCGCCATGGTGCCCGAGCAGCGCGCGGCGATCTGGGCGCGGGCGGCGGAATACGCCGAGAGCCGGGTGATCATCGGCATGCACTACCCGCTCGACCTTGAAGCCGGCCGCAGGGCCGGCACCGCCATGGCCGCGGTGATGTTCGCCGACCCCGCGTTCCGCGCCAATTTCGCGGCGGCGAAGGCGGAGGTGCGCAAGGCGCTGGGACTGTAGACGGCCTACAGGAAGCTGCCGGCGGAAAGCCCGGTGAAACCTTGGAAGGTGATGTGGGTGCCATCCGACAGCAGCAGGCTCTCGCTGCCGCTGCTGTTGGTGGCACTCGCCAGCGCGGCTTCTGCCTCGCCGGCGGGAAAGCCCGGCAGCGAGAGGTAGTGCAGCGACGGGTTGAAGGCCTGGATCGTCACCGCGCCCGCATCGCCGTTCGCAAAAGCGAAGAGATCGAGCCCGCCGCCGCCGACCATGGTCGCGGCCCCCATGCCGTCGAGCATCTGGGAGGGGCCATTGCCGGCGATCATTAGGTCAGCGCCCGGGCCGGCGTAGAAGCTGAAGGCGGCGATACCAGTACCGCCGCTGAGCGTCTCGCTGCCAGGGCCGGCAACCAGGGCATCCTGCACTGAGGGACCAAAGCGGAAGGCTTCCCCGGCGGTTAGGACATCACCGTCGCCGCCCCCGATCAGGATCGCCGGTGCGTTCCACGTTGCGCTCATGATGTTATGACCCGCGGGACCGCCGAGGAACACGCCGCCACCGTTAACGACTGAAAGGCTTCCGCTAAAGGCGGCAACCGTATTCGCTCCGTATAGGCCGCTGCCAATAAATGTTGTATCCGCGAAGCTGAGGACGGTGAGGCCGTCAGAATAGGCGGATATGTTCATTGGGCCAGTGCCACCGACGACAGTCGTTGAGCCGGAGTCATTCTTGATAAGCGTCGTCAGATTGGTGCCAGCAAAGACCAGATTGTCGCCCGCTGGATAGATCGTTGCCGCACCGGTTCCGCCGATCATGGTTACAGCGCCGACCGCCGGATGAACGGCGTTCGAGCGTACCGTCGCGTTGCCGCTACCAAGCCAGACCTGGCTGCCGCTTGATACCTGCGTCCAGAAATCGCCACTGCCGGCGACCACGGTGGACTGCCCTGTGCCCGCATCCAACTCGGTGGCGCCGCCAGCGAGGAAGGCGGCAATGTCGCCAGATCCAGCGGTGATGGTCGCATTTCCCGCGCCGGTTTCGGCGATTAGATCGCTGCCATCGGTGGTCACGATATTGTTGCCGCTGCCGAGCAGGAGGACATTGTGGCCGGAGCCTGCGGAAACGGTGTTACTGCCGTTGAGGGCCACAATGGTGTCGTCACCGGAACCAAGCTGGACATATTGCGCGCCTGCGCCCGGATAGGCGCTGACGAGGTTAGCGCCGCCGGTCGCGATCACGCTGCCCGCCCCGGCACCGGCGTTGAAGGCAAGCCCACCATCGCCTGCCAGCACGGCCTGCCCGTCGACTGGCCCGCCGAGCACTGTCACAGGCTGGGACGCATCGGTTGCGAATGTCGTGTAACTCAGCGGCAGCGCGATGGTGCCGCCGGAATGCATTACCAGGGCGCCGCTCGTTCCGCTGGCCGGCGCAGGGATGCTGTCCAGGGGCGATATGGTCAGCGCATTGACCTGCCCGGCAAAGATGGCACTGTTGACTGTCTCGGCGATTGCCAGGGCCGCCGCGGCGGACTGCGCGTCGGCGAAGCGCAATTCGGCGACATCAGTCCCGGTTCCGGCAATCCTAACCTCACCTGCCGCGAGTGTGGTGGCGCTGGCGATGGTGCCAAATGCTTCGGAACCGGAACCCCGCACGCCTGGCGATGTCGCGAAGAGCTGAAGCGTGAATTCCTTGGTGGCCGCCAGCGCCGGCTGGCCAGCAATGGGCACGGTGATCGTCGCAGAAGTCTGGCCCGGAGCGAAATTGACGGTACCGGAGGGAAGCACGACCCCGACGAAATCGGCGGAGCTGGCGGCAAACGCGTTGAGCGGTGGAAAGAGCGCATGCGTGTTGGTTTGGCCGAGCACCTGCCATGTCACCGAGTCCGAGCTGTCGACATAGCCGGATCGGGTGACGGCGAAGGCCATCTCGGTCGTGCCGGACGGTGGGCGCGTTATCATTTGGTCGGTTCCAAAGATCGACACGGTGCCAGCATAGGCCTGCAAGGTGCCGGATACCCTGATATGGCTCGGAATCGCCCCTCCGGGGTAATAGCCCAGAGGCAGGCTGCCGTTCAGTGCGAGATATTGGGCGGAGGTGAAGTACGAATTGATGGGCACGCCGGTCAGCGAGATACCAACGCCACTTGCATCGCCGACGAACTGCTTGAAGCTGTTGATATTTGTGATTAGCGGGCCGGTGTAATTGATCGGAATGCTGTAGGAGGCCGTCGTCCCGTCCGGATAGTGTGCGATCGCCGAGCCGCTGCCGTTGGCACTATAGGTAAAATTGCCATTTCCTGCGGGATCGACCGGCCCGCGCAGGGACTCGATGAACGACAAGGTGACGGTGACGTAAGTACCCGCGCCGTTGCCGAGCGTGCCACTGCCTTGGATCGTGCCTTTGAAAACGGTCATGCCCAGCCCCGTCGTCTCGGCGCAATGGCCGTAGATGCGACGTTATCCCTGCCCGCGCCGATTTGCTATCCTAGCGCATGCGCTCCCTCCGCTCCCGCCTGCTCGCCGTCTGGATCGTCTCACTGCTGGTGGCGGGCGTGGTCGGCGTGGTGCTGGTGGGGCTTTACCGGCAGTCCGCGGGGGCGCAGGAGGACCGGGCACGGGATGCGGTGGCGGATGCCTGCGCGGCGATCGTCGATCGCTTCACCTATTACGCCGCCGGCTGGGCCGGGCCGCTGCCGGATTTGGGCAGTGCCGAGGCGGCCGCCTTCGGGCGCGATCTCGCAGCCGTGCTGGATGCCGCGCTGGGTGAGCGGCCGGGGATCGAGGGCGGGATCTGGCGCTCCGGTGGGACTGCGCCGCTGGCGGGGGGAGGCGGCGAGGGGCTGCGCGACAGTATCGCGGCACTGGCCGCGCTTGCTGGCGACGAACAGGTCGCCTCCGCCCGGCTGCTCGATGGTGGAGATTCGGTGCTGCTGACGGCCTGCCGGATTCCCGCACCGGCGGGTCTTGCCGCCTATGCGCTGGCCCGCATTCCCGAGACGCCCGGCCAAAACCGCCTGTTGTTCGGCGTCGGCGCGCTGCTAGCGCTGGTGTTGGCGATGACGGTGCTGCTGGGTTGGGCGGCGCTGTTCTGGTCGCGCAGGTTGGGCGCCATCGTCGATGCGTTGGGCGGGCGCGGATTGGCCGCCCTTCCGCGGCTGGCGCTGAGCGGCGAGCGCGATCTCGACCGCATCGTCACCGCGCTGAACGAGGCGTCGGGGCTGGCGGGCCGCATCGCCCAGGCCGAGCGCTTCGCCGCGCTGGGGCGGGTGGCGGCGGGGGTGGCGCATGAGGTGCGCAACCCCGTCGCCGCGATGCGGCTGCGCGCCGAGAACGCGCTGGCCGGTGACGATGCCCGCCGGCGTGTGGCGCTGGAGGCTATTCTCGGCCATGTCGCGCGGCTCGAACGGCTCACCGGCGAATTGCTGACGATGACGCAGAAGCGCGTGCCCGCCCCGGTGCTGACCGACCTGCGCACCCTGCTCACGGCCTGCGCCGCCGATCACGGCGCCGCCATCGATGTCTCGGCGCCGAGTGTGACGGTGTTGCTGGACCCAGATCTGCTCCGCCGCGCGCTTGATGAGTTGCTGCGTAACGCCGTGCGCCATAGCCCGCCCGGCGGGCGGATCGCGCTGGCGGGCGCGGTGGACGACGGCCGCGCCGTGATCACCGTGCGGGATGCCGGGCCGGGCGTGGACCCGGCGCTGCGCGATACCCTGTTCGAACCCTTCGTCACCGGCCGGCCGGATGGCACCGGGCTGGGGCTCGCCATCGCGCGCGAGATGGTCGAGGCGATGGGCGGGCGGCTGGACCTGGAAACCTCCGCCACCGGTGCCCATTTCCGCATTGAGGTGCCATGCCCACGATCCTGATCATCGATGACGACGCCGATTTGCGCGCGGGGCTGGCCGAGACGATCGGCGATCTCGGCCACCACGCCATCGAGGCGGAGAGCGGCGCCGCCGGGCTGGCAGCGCTGGCGACGCAGGCGGTGGATGCCGTGCTGCTCGATCTGCGCATGCCCGGATTGGACGGCATCGAGGTGCTGCGCCGCATCCGTGCCCGCCCGGCGCCGCCGCCGGTGGTGGTGCTGACGGCGGTGCCGACCGCAGCCAACACCATCGAGGCGATGCGCCTCGGTGCCTTCGACCATCTCGCCAAGCCGATCGGGCGCGCTGCGCTCGTGGACCTCATCGGCCGCATGCTCGCCGCCGTGCCACCGCCTGCGCCAATTCGGGTGGAGGAGGAGGGCGAGATGGTCGGCAATTCCGAGCCGATGCGCGCGGTGCAGAAGGCGATCGGCATGCTCGCCGACGCCGATACCACCGTGCTGATCACCGGGGAGACCGGCACTGGGAAGGAGATGGTGGCGCGGGCTTTGCACCGCCACGGGCGGCGGGCGGCCAGGCCGTTCGTGGCGATCAACTGCGCGGCGATCCCGGCCGATCTGCTAGAGAGCCAGTTGTTCGGCCATGCCCGCGGCGCCTTCACGGGCGCGGTGGCCGAGCGCATCGGCTCCTTCCGCGAGGCCGATGGCGGCACGCTGTTCCTCGATGAGATCGGCGACATGGCGCTGGCCTTGCAGGCGAAAATCCTGCGCGCGCTGCAGGAGCGGGTGATCACCCCCGTCGGCGGCAAGCCGGTCAGCGTCGATGTGCGTATCGTCGCCGCCACGCATCAGGACCTCGCGGCGCGGGTGCGGGAGGGGCGGTTCCGCGAGGATTTGTTCTGGCGGCTCGGCGTGGTGCCGATCCATCTCGCGCCGCTGCGTGAGCGGCTGGCCGATATCGTGCCGCTGGCCGAGCATATGCTGGCCCGGCTCGGCGACCCGCCCCGCCGCCTCACCGCCGCCGCCTGCGCGCGGCTGCTCGGCCATCCCTGGCCCGGCAATGTGCGCGAGCTGCGCAATGCCATGGAGCGCGCGGCGGCGCTGGCCCGGCGGCCGGTGATCGACGCCGAGGACCTCGGCTTCCTCGCGCCCGCGGAGCCGGCCGTCGATGCCGACCTGCTGGCCGGCGACCTGCCCACCGCGGTCGCCCGGCTGGAGGGGGTGATGATCCGGCGCGCTTTGGCCGAGACCGGCGGCAACCGTGCCGAGGCGGCGCGGCGGCTCGGCATTCATCGCCAGCTTCTCTACGAGAAAATGAAGCGGCTGGGGCTGGAGACGTCGGAAATCCGGACATAGGGCGTCGCGAAGCCGGACGGAAGGCGTGCTTTCAACCGAAGTGAATATAGCAAAGTCAATATGTTATACTCTGGCACGGCGGATGCACTCTAGGATGGTGCGGACCGCTTCTGTCCGACTTTGACGGAGATCTGATATGACCTATTTCAAAACCGCCCTGTCCGCTGGCTGCCTCCTGCTCGCCACCGCGGGCCTCGCCGGCGCCCAGCCGGCCATGCAGCCCCCGGCGCATGCGGCGCAGCCCGGCCCGACATATGATCCGGCGCAGCTTCCCGCGACCAAGGGCGTGGTGGCGCAATATCTGCTCTCCCCGCGCGGCGAGATCGAGGGTCTGCTGCTCGCCGATGGCACGGAGGTGCACATCAACCCGATGCTCTCCACCGAGCTCGCCTACAGTGTGAAGGCCGGCGACAACGTCACCATCCGCGGCCTCAAGGCCAAGAACAGCCCGATGATCGCCGCCGCCGCCATTACCAATGACGCCTCGGGCGCCACAGTGGCGGGTCGGATGGGCCACGGCATGCATGAACGCGGCGCCAATATCGAGGCCGAGGGCACCGTGAAGGCGGTGCTGCATGAGCCGCGCGGTGAGATCAACGGCGTGCTGCTCGACAATGGCACGGTGGTGCGCCTGCCGCCGTCGGAAGCGAAGAAATTCGCGGCCCAGCTTGCGGTCGGCCAGCCGGTCTACGTGCGCGGCATGGGCGTCACTTCGCCGCTCGGCAAGGTGGTGATGGCGCGGCAGATCGGTGCGGACCGCACCAAGCTCGCCGATGTCGCGATGCCCCGCATGCACGGGCAGGATGGCAAGATGCACGGCCACGGCATGATGGGCGGCAAGCCGCCGTCTGACGGCTGATCGGCCAGATCGCCGGCGGGGTTATCCCTCGCCGGCGATCAGCTTTTCATAAAGCGCGACATAGTCCCGCGCCATGCGCTCCGCCGTCCAGCGGCCTTCGAAGCGGGCACGCACGGCGGCGCGATCGAGTTCGGGCAGACGGCCGCAGGCAGCGACGGCCTCATCCACGGTATCGACGATGAAGCCGGTATGCCCGTCCTCGATCACCTCGGGCACCGAGCCCTTGCGGAAGGCGATCACCGGGCAGCCGCAGGCCATCGCCTCGATCATCACCAGGCCGAAGGGCTCCGGCCAGTCGATCGGGAACAGCAGGGCCCTGGCACCGGAGAGGAAGGCCGGCTTCTGGCTGTCGTCGATCTCGCCGATGAACTCCACCGCGTCGCCTTCCAGCAGAGGGGCGATCACCTCGGCGTAGTAGGGCGCGTCCTCCTCGCCCACCTTAGCCGCCACCACCAGTTTCACCCCCGCCGCCGAGGCAATGCGGATCGCCGCCTCGATGCCCTTTTCCGGGGAGATGCGGCCGAGGAAGGCGAAGTAGTCCTGCCCATCGGCCACCGGGCGCAACAGATCGCGCGGCATGCCGTGCAGGATGGTCGCCGCGTAGTTGAGATGCGGCATTGGTGCCCGCTGGCGATCCGAGATCGAGACCAGCGGCACCTCAGGGAACAGGTCGTAGATCTGCGGAATCCAGCCCTGATCCAGCCGCCCGTGCAGGGTGGT
>CAIYPH010000631.1 GCA_903928045.1 uncultured Rhodospirillales bacterium | reverse complement strand
TCCCAGGCGGCGTGGCCGGAGCCGGTGTAGAAGAACAGGGTCTGCTCCGTCCGCAACACCCGCTTCAGCCCGTCGACGCAGCGGTTATAGAGAGCGATGAAGTCGGCATCCATGAAATCGACGGCATGGTGGGCCTGGGCGTGCAGGATGCTGTCGGGGATGTTGGTCGGGCCGGGATTGGCGAAAAACAGACGGCCGCGGGGTTTCTTGCTCATGGCGTTTCGCTCCAGTCGCCCTGGCCGCGCACGGGCCCGGGTCATTCCCGGGGTGTGCACCGCACCGCCGATCCGGCGCAACCCCGCCCGCCGCACCCCCGGCATGAACGCGCCGCTTATGGGCTACTGCACGCGCAGCCAGGTCTGGGTGCGGAAGAAGAACAGCAGCGAGCCGCGCACTTCGAGCTTCGCGCCGCCTTCGATCGGCGTCAGGCGCAGCGTGTAGGTGCTGCCGTTGTCGGGATCGAGCACCTCGCCATCCTCCCACACCAGCTTGTCGGCCGCCTTGCGGACGTTGCGGATGATCTCCATGCCGATCTTCGGCCTGTCCTTGCGGTCATCGGTGCACCTGGTGCACAGCGGCTCGCCGGAGGTGACCAGGGCCCGTTCGATGCGCCCGCTGAGCACGCCGGCCGCATTGGCGGTGATGCGAATTTCGGCCTTCGCCTCGCCGGTCGCGTCGTCGATGCTGCGCCACAGGCCCACCGGCGTCATCTGCGCATGTGCCGCGCCGGCCCATAGCAGCGCCATTACCGTCAGTATGATCCGCGTCATCATCCCGCCTCAATCCGTGCCCGCCAGCATGGAGCCGGGCCCCGGAGGGATGCAACCGGCGCCTGAGTAGAATCCGGCACTTCCGGCACATGAACGGCGCGCCGCACATGCCGATCACCCGCACCGCGGAGGAGTATCGCCCCATGTCCAACCCCGACGCCCTGCCGCCCGCCGTCCAAGACCTCGCCCGCCGCCTCGGCGCCGATCCCGGGCTGCCCGGCGCCACCGTGCGCCTCAGCCAATCCGGCCACATCAAGCTCGACGGGCTGCCGTGGTGGCTGCCATTCGGGGCCGAGCAGACCATCGCGGCCGGCACGTGCGCCTTCGCCTGGACCGCCCGCATCGGCCCGCTCGGCGCCCTGCGCGTTTGCGATGCGCTGGAACAAACGGGCGGGCGGCTCGACGTCAGCCTGTTCGGCACAATCCCCCTCGCCCACATGGCGCGCACCCCGGCGCTGCGGAAAGGCGAATTGCTGCGCTACCTCGCCGAACTGCCCTGGGCGCCCGACGCCATAATTGGCAACCCCGCGCTGCGCTGGCGTGTCGAGGCGCCGGACCGCATCGCCGTCAGCGCCGGCGCGGGCGAGGCGGCGTCCGAGGTGGCGCTGAGCCTCAATGGGGAAGGCCACATCGCCGGCGTCTATGCCGCGGACCGGCCGCGCTCCGCGACCCCGCCAATCAGGCCCACCCCATGGCGGGGCAGCTTCTCGGACTACCGCTACCACGCCGGCCGCTGGCTGCCCTTCGCCGGCGAGGTCGCCTGGGAGGTCGGCGGCGTGGAGCAGGTCTATTGGCGCGGCACGCTGCTGGCGTGGGAGATTGACCACGATCACGCCTGAACGGCCTCAAGCAGCTCCATCGGCGGCCGCGCGCATGGCGGTGAGGTCGAGTTTGCGCATGCCCATCATCGCTTGCATCGCCCGCCGGGCGCGCCCGGAATCGGGGTCGCCCAGCAGGGCGCCGAGCCCGTCCGGCACCACCTGCCAGGACACGCCGAAGCGGTCGACCAGCCAGCCGCAGCGGCCGGGCTCGCCCCCTTCGGTCAGCGCCTCCCAGCAGCGATCCACCTCGGCGGCGTCGGCACAGGCGACCGACAGCGAGATCGCCGGGGTGAAGCTGTACTGCGGCCCGCCGTTCAGCGCCTGGAAGCGGCGGCCGAACAGCGTGAACTCCACCACCAGCGCGGTGCCGGCGGGGAACGGCGCCCCGCTGCCGTAGCGCGACACCTTGTTGATCGCGCCCGCGGGAAACAGAGTGGTATAGAACCGCGCGGCTTCCTCGGCCTGGCCATTGAACCACAGGCAGGGGGCGAGGCGATCGGCCTCCGCCATCACGTCAGCTTCGGGCCGACGAGGGCGAACATCACGCCTTGCGGATCAATCCCATTCACCACCCAGGCGCCGCCCGGCACCTCGATCGGGCCATGGATCACCGAGCCGCCGGCCGCAGCCAGGCGGGCCTGGGCGGCGGTGATGTCATCGACCATGAAATAGGTCAGCCAGGCCGGATGCGGCATGTTGGGGCTGGTCATCATGCCGCCGACCATCTCGCCGCCGGTATTGAACAGCCGGTATTTGCCCATTGGCCCCATGTCCATCTCGGAGGTCAGGCCCCAGCCGAACTGCGCGCTGTAGAAATCGAACGCCGCCTGCCCGTCGGCCGCGTGCAACTCGTTCCAGCCGCAATGGCCAGGCTTGCCCGGCGCGAAAGCGGTGCTCGGCCCGGTGCCGCTCGGCGCCATCACGTAGATCGCCGCCCCCTGCGGATCGCGGATCATGGCGATGCGGCCGACACCCGGAATGTCGTTCGCGGGCATGCAGACGCTGCCGCCGGCGGCGGTGACGGCGGTCAGACAGGCATCGACGTCGGCCACGCTGATATAGCCGAACCAGCCCGGCCTCATGCCGCCCGAAGCCGCGGCCTCGGGCAAGGTGAGCATCCCGCCGATCGCCGTGTCGCCGGCATGCAGGATGCGGTAATCGAAGCCGGGCATGCCGCTGTCATGCAGCGTCCAGCCGACCACGGCGCCATAAAAAGCGGCGGCGCCGGCGATCTCGGTCGTCATCAATTCGTACCAGATGAACTGGCTCGGGGCGTCGGTCATGTCAGGTTCCTCCTGGGGACGGTTCTTGGAACAGCAATGCGATGTAGCGGCGCAGATGGGCGATGGACTCCCTGGCGACGGCGGGATCATCGGTCGCCTTGGCGAGGATGAAGGCACCCTGCAGCACCGCCTGGGTGTGCAAAGCGAGCGAGGCAGGATCGAAGCCGGTCACCCCGCGCTGCGCCATGGCGGCTTCGATATCGGCCTCCAAAGTTGCGGCGTGACCACAGATCGCGGCGTTGCAGGCCGCGCGGATCGGCGGGCTGGTGGCGAACACCTCCTGCACCAGCGTGCCGGCAACGCAGCTGAATTCGGCCGGCGTGCCGGCAATCAACTCGGTGCGAAAATCGACATAGGCGAGCACCCGCGCCAGCGGATCGGCCGGCGCATGATAGGGCGCGGCCGCGAACATCGGCGCCGTCACCGCCCCCCAATGCGCGGCGGCCGCCGCACCCAGCGCCTCCTTGCTCGGGAAGTGATGGAAAAACGCTCCCTTCGTCACCCCCGCGGCAGCGCAGAGATCATCCACCGAGGTCGCGTTGAAGCCCTTGCTGCGGATCAGCCCGAAAGCCGCCAGCAGCAGGCGTTCCCGCGCAGACGGCGGCTTGGTTGGGGGCGGGTCCTCGGCCATGCCCGAACATACCAACCGGTCGGTATGTGTCAACCAGCCTCCGCCTTCGCCCGCTCGGCCAATCGTTCCCATGCCGTCGCCTGCATGCTCGGCCGCGCCGCCATCCGCGCCAGCCAGGCCATGACATTGCGGTGCGGCCCGCCGAGCGCCGCCCATTCCGGCGCCATGCTGAGGAACTCCAACTGCGGAAACACCAGCAGATCGGCCAGACTGAGCGCCGCGCCGGTGAAGAATTCCTGATCGCCCAGCAGGCGCGCGAGCTCGTCCACCACCATATGCGCGAGCGGCATCGCCGCGGCGATCGCCGCC
>CAIYPH010000630.1 GCA_903928045.1 uncultured Rhodospirillales bacterium | reverse complement strand
AGGCGATGGTGGAGATGAAGGGATTGAGCGCGAGCCGCACGGGGTATTTCACCAGCAGGCGGAATTCCGACAGGCCCTTGGCGCGGGCGGTGGTGACGTAGGGTTTGCCGAGCTCATCGAGCATGTTGGCGCGCATGATGCGGATCAGGCTCGCTGTGCCGGAGACCGCGAGGATCACCACGGCGATCCAGATATGGCTCATCAGGTCCCAC
This sequence comes from uncultured Rhodospirillales bacterium, assembly GCA_903928045.1. Next base: position 4,447 of record CAIYPH010000630.1, on the reverse strand, counting down.
ACCTTGGCGAGGCTCCAGGGCGCGGTGAGATATTGCTCGGAGAAGAGGCCGCCGACGTCCTGGCCGAAATACATCGCGGCTACGTACATCAGCACGAGCGCGAGGAGGAAGGAGGGGATGGCGAGGCCGAGGAAGCTGAAGAAGGTCGCGAAGTAATCGCCGAAGGAGTATTTCTTGACGGCCGAATAGACGCCGATCGGCAGCGCGATCGCCCAGGTGACCAGCAGGGTGGAGAAGGTCAGCAGCAAGGTGATGCCCATGCGCTCCCAGATGAGGTCGCCCACGGGCTGCTGCCATTCGAAGCTGAAGCCGAAATCGCCGCGGAAGACGATGCCGCTGATCCATTTCCAGTACTGCACGATCATCGGCTGATCGAGCCCGAAGCGGGCGCGCAGTTCGGCGGCGGTGTTCTGGTCCACCACCTCGTTCGATGCGGCGAGCGTGGCGATGTAGTTGGTGACGAAATCGCCTGGTGGCAGGCGGATCAGCACGAAGGCGAGCACGCTGATCACCGCCAGGGACGGGATCATCCACAGCAGGCGCCGGGCGATGAAGAGCAGCATGGCCCGGCGCCTGTCCTGGTCTCAGCCGAAGAAGAACTGTTGCGGCATCGCCGGGCCGGGGTTCGGCCAGCTCCAGGACGACGGCATCTTCTTGGGCACGTTGCGCAGCTTGGTGTTGGCGATGCCGAAGGCGTTGACCGCGAGGCAGACGCCGACCGTCTCGAAGGCCTCGGCCGTGAGGTCGAACAACTGCTTCATCGCAGCGCCGCGCTTGGCGAGATCGGCGGTGCCGCGGGCCTCGTCGAACAGCTTCATGCGCTGCTTCTGGCTGTCCGGCGGGGCCTCGCCCTCCTTGCCATTGGAGACGTACCACAGCGTCCAGGGGATCGCGTAGCGCGAGCCCTGGGGGTGCTGAGCGAAAAAATCGCGGGGATCGAGCATCGGGTCGAGCCCTCCCGACCCCGGCCACACCGCGGCATCATGCTCGTTGTTGTCACCGCGCGTGTAGTAGAGCGCGCGCTCGATGGTGTTGACCTTGCAATCGATGCCGATCTCCGCCCAGTGCCGCTTCACCAGTTCCAGCGTATCGACCAGATCCGGATAGAGCGTGGGGATGACGTCGATAGCGAAGAAGATCTTGCTGCCATCGGGGTGCAGGCGCTGGCCCTGGGCGTTCTTCTTGCCGTAGCCGATGCGGTCCAGCATCGCGTTGGCCTTGGCGGTGTCATGGTCGGTGAACTGCTTGGCGAGCGCGGTGTGGTGCCAGGGATGGCCGGGGCGCGGGCCGGCCTGATAGGGCTCGGACTGGCCGAGATAGACCAGCTCGATGATCTCGGCGCGATCGATGCCGAGCGAGAGCGCCTGACGGAACTCCTTGTTGGCGAACATGGCCCGCATCTTCGGGTCCTTGTGCGTCATGTTGAAATAGATCTGGCACTGCTGGGAGCCGGAATTCACCAGCTCGATCAGCCGGTAGCCGCCCTTGGCCATGTTCTGGCTCAGCGTGGGCTTGTTCTGCAGGGTGTCGATATGGCGGTCCTGGATGTCGAGCTTGCCGGAGATCACGTCCAACATCAGGGATTCGACATCCTGCGAGATGCCGAAATTGATGGCGTCGATATAGGGGAGCTGCCGGCCCTGCGGATCGACCTGCCAGAAATAGGGGTTGCGCCGCATCAGCACCCGCGTCGCGCCGCCGGTATAGGGCTCCTCGACCACCCAGGGATCGAGCGTCGGCTTCTCCGGGTTGCCCCAGCGCGCCGGTATTTCGATGTCGCCGAGTTTGGCGCGGAACAGGGCGCCCCAGTCCGCCACGTTCGCGGCCTTCACGAGATCAGCCACCCCGGCATTGTATTTGGGATGGAACCGGCTCGCGTAGTGCTTGGGGAACAGCGTGGGGTGCTGGCCGAGCGGGGTCGCCATGATTTCGAGGAACAGCGCATAGGGCGCCTCGAAGGCAATGCGCACCGTGGTATCGTCAATCTTGGTCGCGGTGCCCGGCTTGTTGGCGATCACCAGCGGGGAGGGCACGGAGCGGTAGAGCTCCGAATTCTTGCAGCAATCTTCGATGGAAAACACGATGTCATCGGCGGTGAACGGATGCCCGTCCGACCAGCGCATGCCCGCGCGCAGCTTGAAGGTGAAGACGGTGGAGGACTCGTTGACCTCCCAGCTCTCCACCACATTGGGCAGCACCTGGGTGAATTCCATGTTCCAGCGCACCAGACCTTGGTTGCCGACCATGCGCAGGATGCCGTTATGGTCGGCACTGCCGCGCAGGCCGCGGCGGAGCTGGCCGCCATAGGTGCCGGAGGTCTCGATCGGCGTGACCACCAGCGGCTTGGCCGGCAGACGGTCGGCGAGCTTGGGCAGCTTGCCGTCACTGACCATCTTGGCCAGGGCCGGGGCTTCCTTGGCGTCCTGCGCCGAGGCGATGCCGGGCACACCCATGGCGGCGGCGCCGGCGAAGGCAGCGAGAACGGAGCGGCGGCCAGTGGCCGCGGTGTCAAGCCGATCGGCCGGCGAAGTGTCGGTCATCTGAGCCTCCCAATGCGATTGTGCGGAATTTTCTTGGCCCCGAAAGTGACGCCGCGCCCCGGCGACGTCAACCATTCGGTGCAACGCTCAAAGGATTGTGGCGCCTTCGAGGAAGGGATAGCGCGCCGCATCGAAGCGCTGCCACACTGCAGCCGGGCCGAAGGGCGCGGGCGCGTGGTCCGGCCGCGGTGCATCGGCGACGAGATCGGTGAGCAATACCGCCGTGCCGCTGGCGAGCGAGGCATTGGCCGCCATGCCCACCATCGCCGACCAGGCCCCTGCCCGCTCATCGGCGACATGGCCGTACTGGTCATTGCTCGGCGCGCCGAACAGGCGCTTCAGCATCACCGCATCCCCCCCGCCATGCAGGCCGCCGGCAGTGGGGAGCGCCAGCACATAGGGCCGCGCGAAATGCGGCTGCACCGTGATGCGGTTCTCCTCGGGCACCGCCGGGCGGGGCAGCGAACTATCCGGGTTCACCGCGGGGCGTTCGACGTTGTGCAACTCCGCCCGCCCGCGCGTGCCATCGAAGGTGACGCGGTAGCCCTCGCAGGGATTGTAGGCCGTCAGCGCGTAGTTGGCGACGATATCGCCCTCGTATTCGATGACGGCGTTCATCGAATCCTCGATGTCGATATCCGGGCTGAACACGCAGGCATCGCGCAAATAGCCGTCATGCTGCTCCGACTCGGCGTAGAGCGTGCGCAGATGATCGCTGGCCGCCACATCGAGGCGGAAGCCGCAGCGGGTGAATGCGGGGCAGCCGGTGCAGCGCGGCCCGCGATCGGCGAGGCCCAGCGCGTCGCCCATCTCCGGGCGGTAGAACACGCGCCGCCCCACGGCGGTGACGCGCTTCGGCACGGTGCCGAGCCACCAGTTCAGCAGATCGAAATGATGGGTCGCCTTGTGCACGAACAGGCCGCCGGAATTGGCCTTTGTGCGGTGCCAGCGGCGGAAATAATCGGTGCCGTGGTGGGTATCGAGCAGCCACTCGAAGGTGACGTTCTTCACGTGGCCGATGATGCCGCTCATCAGCACCTGTTTCAGCAGCGTGCGCACCGGGGAGAAGCGGTAGTTGAAGCCGACGATCACCGCCCGCCCGCTGGCCTGCTTGGCCGCGAGGATTCGCGCGGTCATCACGGGATCGGTGGTGAGCGGCTTCTCGGTGATGACGTCACATCCGGCTTCCAGCGCGCGCACGATGTAATCGGCGTGCAGCAGGTCCGGCACCGTGACGATCACCCGGTCCGGCCGAGTTTCGGCCAGCATTCGATCGAAGCTGTCGGCAGCGTAGCCCGGCACGCTGACGCCGGCATCGGCCGCCGTGCGGATCGCGGTCGCGAGGCGGCCCTGGTTGCTGTCGCACAGGCCGACGAGGCTTCCATCCGCCGCATGGGCGCCGAGCAGGGCGCCGAGATACATGTAGGATCGGTGCCCGAGGCCGACGATCGCGTAGCTTCGCTTCACCTGATCCAAAACCGGCCTCCTATGTGTTCGCACCGGCATCGAAGGGATGGCGCGGCGCTGCCCGGTCGTCCTATACGTCAGGTAGAACAGCCGTCACAGGCGGCAATACAGCAAGGGGGGAATGCCCATGGGAACGATTGAAATCGGCCGGCGCGCGCTGCTGGGCACCACCGCGGCCCTGATCGCCGCGCGCGCCAAGGCTCAGGCCGCCACCCGGCTCCGGCTGTACTGGTGGGGCGGCGTGGAGCGCGCCGAGCGCACCAACAAGACCGCCGAGCTCTATACCAAGACCCACCCCACCAGAGGTGGCTCGGGAAATTCGGACAGAGCGATAGGTGGATTTCCTGCCTGACAGCGGCAATGTTGCCGCGGATCAGGAGCGAACATGACGAAGCGAACACGACGGACGCATAGCCCGGGCTTCAAGGCGAAGGTGGCGT
>CAIYPH010000629.1 GCA_903928045.1 uncultured Rhodospirillales bacterium | reverse complement strand
TGCATACCGGTCCGACACCCGCTGATACTGCGGGCGAGTGATTTCAGTCCAGGGCATCAGTGGCTCCGTCGTGTCTCGCAAACCTACGGAATCACAACCAACTGAAATCACTCAACCTCTTTTCCGGTCAGGCTCTTAGAGTGTAAGAAAGCGCTTCTTTTTTGGAAAAAAGAAGCAAAAAACTTTATCCGATTGCCGTGTACCGCTCCTAATTATCCGGGTTGGCGAGCCAACGGCAACGATGGAACAGAAAGTTTTTTGGTTCTTTTTGTTCACAAAAAGAACTCGCTTCCCACCCCACCTTGCGGCGCACGCGGCGGGGGGCAAGACTGCCCCCTTCGCCGCCAAGGAAGCCCACAATGCTGCAAATCCCCCCCGCCCGGATCGGCCAGCGCGAGGACGAGGTCGACACCCCCGCTTTGCTGATTGACCTCGACTCCTTCGAGTTCAATCTCGACACCATGGCCGCCTTCCTCGCCGGCACCGGGGTGAAGCTGCGAGCCCATGCCAAGACCCATAAATCCCCCGTCGTCGCGCATCGCCAGATCGCCCGCGGCGCGGTGGGCCAATGCGTGCAGAAAGTCGCCGAGGCCGAGGCGCTGGCCTGGGGCGGGGTGAAGAACATCCTGATCAGCAATGAGGTCGTCGGCGCCGACAAGCTCGCCCGCGTCACCGCGCTCGCCCGCATCTGCACCATCGCGCTCTGCGCCGACAGCCCGGTGCACGTCACCGCCATCGAGGCGGCGGCGGCCGAGGCGGGCGTGAACCTCACCGTGCTGGTGGAGATCGACGTCGGCATGAACCGCGCCGGCATCGCCGCCGGGTCCGAGGCGGTGGCGCTGGCCCAGATGATCGCGGCGAGCCCCCACCTCACCTTCGGCGGCCTGCAATCCTACCAGGGCCGCGCCCAGCACCTGCGCACCGTGGCCGAGCGCCAGGCCGCCAGCGGCGCGGCGGTCGACGCCACCCGCCTCACCATCGACATGCTGCGCCAGCAAGGGCTGGAATGCGCCATCGTCGGCGGCGCCGGCACCGGCACCTTCCCCATCGAGGCGGGCTCGGGCGTCTATAACGAGATCCAGGCCGGCAGCTACTGCTTCATGGACGTGGATTACGGCAAGAACCTCGACGACTCCGGCAAGCCGGTCTCGATGTTCCGCAACTCGCTCTTCGTGCTCGCCACCGTCATCAGCCAACCGCGCACCGGCATCGCCGTGGTCGATGCCGGGCACAAGGCGGTCGCGATCGACAGCGGCATGCCCACCATTTGGGAGCGCCCGGAGTTCACCTATGCCGGCGCATCCGACGAGCACGGCCGCATCGTCATCGCCGATGGCGCCGCGCCCCCGGTGATCGGCGACAAGCTACGCTTGGTGCCCGGCCATTGCGACCCGACGGTCGACCGGTTCGACTGGTACGTCGGCGTGCGCAACGGGCGGGTGGAATGTTTGTGGCCGATTGCGGCGCGCGGGGGGTTTAGCTAGGCAGGAAGCTGTTCTTTTTGTTCGCAAAAAGAACAGCTTCCCTCACTCCTTGGCCAGCTCGCGCGCGAGCGCACGGATCAGGTCGGACCGGCTGACCAGCCCGACGATCTTGCCATCCGCCACCACCGGCACGCGCTTGATCCCCTTCTCGAAGAACAGCCGCGCGATGTCATGCGCCGAGGTGCCAGGCGCGACCGTGCTCACCTCCGGCGTCATCACCGCGGCGACCCGGCGGCGCTCGGCCTGCAGCACCTTGATGAAGCTCGGCGCCAGCGCCTCGCCATCGGCGAGATGGTCCAGCCACCACTGTTGGCGCTCGCTGAATTCGCCGTGCCAGCGCAGCAGATCCCCCTCGGTGATCATACCGACCGGCCGACCGTCGGCGTCCACCACCGGCAGACCGCTGATCCGCTTATCGGCCATCAGCCGCACCGCGGCGAGCAGGGAGTTTTCCGGATGCACCGTCACGACGTTGCGGGTCATCAGGTCCTCGGCGAAAATCAGGGCATTGTCGAACATGCTGGCCTCGTGATTGGTGGGATGCGGCCAAGCTAGGCGCGACGCGGCGGGGTGGCATTGCGCTGGATCAAGGCTCGCCTGCGCCGCCGCGGTGGCGAAGCCGGCCGTCCGCGCCTATCTATGCGGCCATGTCCGATACTCCTGCCTTTCTTGATCCCGGTCGCCCCGCCGTGCCCGACATCGTGGTGCCGCGCGGCGTCGTGCCGTTCTTCCTGCCGCAACGCCCCGTACGCGGCCGGCTGGTGCGCCTCGGTAAGCTCGCCGACGCTTTGCTGACCCGGCATGACCACCACCCCGCCGTCACCCGCCTGGTTGGCGAGGCGATGGCGCTGGTGGCGGCTTTGGCCACCGCGCTGAAATTCCGCGGCTCCTTCAGCCTGCAAGCCAAGGGCGACGGCCCGGTCTCGATGCTGCTGGCCGACTGCACCGAGGCCGGCGCGCTGCGCGGCTATGCCAGGGTCGACCGGGAGCGGCTGGACGATTTACTGGCGCGGGACCCCACGCCCGCGGCCTCCGCCATTCTCGGCCAGGGCTATCTCGCCCTCACCGTCGACCAGGGCCCCGACACCGAGCGCCACCAGGGCATCGTCACCATCACCGGCGACACGCTGGCCGAGATGGTGCTGCATTACTTCGACACCAGCGAGCAACTCGCCACCTCGATCCGCCTGGCCTGCGATCTCACGCCCGCGGGCTGGCGGGCCAGCGCCCTGGTGATCGAGAAAATCGCCGGCGCCGGCGGGGTCGATCCCGAGATGGACGCGACCGAGCAGACCGAGCACTGGCGCACCGCCGAGATGCTGGCGGCAACCGTCACCGATGCGGAACTGCTCGATGACGCGCTGGAGCCCGAGGCGCTGCTGTTCCGCCTCTTCCACACCGAGGGCGTCGCGGCCGACCTCGCCCGCGCGCTCGCCTATGGCTGTCGCTGTTCGCGCCAGCGCCTGGCCGGGCTGCTCGAGACCTTCACGGTCGAGGATCTTGACCACATGGAGGTGGACGGCGACATCGTCATGACCTGCGAATTCTGCAATCACGATTTCCGCTTCCCGCGCGCCGGCGTGCGCGGGGCGGAATGAACCAGCCCGGGGCGTTCCATGGCACTTGATCGGCGTTTTCTCCTGGCCGGGTTGCTCGCCCTGGCTTCCTGCGGCGGCGGCGAGAAGCCGGTGTTCGAGCCGCTCGACTATGACTATCTCACCAAAATCAAGCTCGATGCCGGCGAACTCGAGATCGACGACGGCTGGGTGCCGCGCGGCTCGGCCCGCCATGTCGAGTATCTGGCTCCCAGCCGGCCGATCAAGACGCTGCGCAAAATGGCCGACCAGCGACTCGTTACCGGCAGCATGACCGGGCGGGCGGTGCTGACCATCACCGACGCCTCGCTGATCCTCAATCGCGGCCGCTTCGAGGGCAGCTTCGCCATGCGGCTGGAATTGTTCAGCGCCGACGGCACCTCCCGCGGCACCGCGGACGCAAGGGTGCAAGGCGCGCGGGCCGCCAAGGACGACGAGGACGAGGACGCCATCCGCATCGACCTCGACGCTCTCGTGCGCAAGATGATGGACGACCTCAACGTCGAGTTCCAGTTCCAGGTGCAGCGCGCCTTCAAGGACGCGCTGCAATCCACCGATACCGCCGCCCCGGCACCGGCTTCGGTCGAGAGCCAGGACCTCAACCCAGCCGCCGCCACCCCGCAGCAGCCCAAGCTCGTTCCCCCGCCGTGACCCACGCGCCGGCGGCGGACCGGGTCGTCGCCGGAATCGGGCTCGGGGTGATCGCCTATTCGCTCTTCGCCACCCATGATGCGGCGAACAAGTATCTCGCCGCCACCCTGCCGGTCTGGCAGGTGCTGTTCTTCCGCAGCCTGACCATCGTCGCCGGCGCCCTGCTGTTCGGCCGCGGCAAGCTGGTTTCCCGCGTGGTCGAGACCCCGCTGAAGCTGGCGCTGCTCGGGCGGGGCACGCTGACGCTGACCGCCTGGCTCTGCTACTACACCGCCTCGCGCGACATGCCATTGGCGCAGCTGATGACGATCTATTTCAGCTCCCCCATTATCGTCGCGGTGCTGGCCATCCCGGTGCTCGGGGAGAAAGTGACGCCGGGGCGGTGGCTCGCGCTGGCGCTGGGCTTCGGCGGGGTGCTGCTGGCCAGCGATCCGCTCGGTGTGCGGGCCTCGCTGGCCACCGTGCTGGTGCTGGCGGCGGCGCTGATGTGGGCGGTGGCGATCCTGCTGATGCGGGTGATCGCCCAGCGCGAAAGCTCGCTGGTGCAGATGTTCTACCAGAACGCGCTGTTCCTGGTGCTGACCGGCACGGCGAGCTGGTTCTGGTGGATCCCGCCGTCCCCGCTCGAATTCGCTCTGCTGGCGCTGATCGGCGTGTTCGGCGGCGCCGGGCAATACCTCCTGTTCGAGGGTATTCGCCTCGCGCCGGCCTCGGTGATGTCGACGGTGGAATACACCGGCCTGCTCTGGGCCTTCCTGCTCGGCTACCTCGTCTGGGGCGACATCCCCTCGCTGACGACCTGGGCCGGCGCGGGGATGATCGCGCTGTCCGGCGTGTTCCTGCTGCTGATGGAACGTCAGCGCCGGGCCAGCAGCGACACCGCGAGGGGAAGCCAGGGCTTGTCCGGCCAGCGATAGAGCCCGTCCTCGTCCCGCGCCAGGGCGGTGAACATCCGCCAGGCGACGGCGGGATGCTCGTGGAGGAACTCCAGTTGCAATCCGGCCGCGATCAGGGCCGTCACGATGGCGCCAAGCGGGTGGCTGTACTGATAGGTCCGAGCCGCGGCGAGACGGGCGTTGGGGTCGGCGTAGTCGCGCGGGTCGTCCTGGATCAGCGGCGCGTCGGCGAAATAGGGCATGAACCAGCCGGGCAAGCCCGGCATGCCCGGCACGTCGTCATCGAACACATAGGCGGCCGGATGCCCGTCGGCAAAATACAGCGCCCCGCCGGGTTTCAGGAAATGCGCGATCACCCGCGCCCAGCCCGCGATATCCGGCAGCCAGCAGATCGTCCCCCAGGTGGTGTAGACGAGGTCGAAGCTCGCGGGCTCCGGGAGCGTGTCCGGCGCGGCATAGAGGTCGGACACCACGAAGCGGGCGTAAACCCCGATCTCGGTTGCCAGATTCCGCGCGGCCTGGATGGCGGGTGTCGAGAAATCGAGGCCGGTCACCTCGGCTCCCATCTGCGCCAGGGTCAGCGTGTCAGAGCCGATATGGCATTGCAGATGCAGGATGCGCTTGCCGGACACGTCGCCCAGTTCCGCCATTTCGATCGGGGTCAGCCTTCCCCGCCCGGCGCGCAGCGGCGCCAGGTCGTAGCTGCGCAGATGCACCGCCACCCGTTCGTCCCAGTTCGCCCGGTTCGCGTCCCGCCATGCTTCGCTCATCCCGTCCCCCGCGTTGCCAATCCAGCAACCGCCTTCTAGCCTGGAAATCGAGGAGAACTGTCCATGGCCCGAACCGTTGCCCGCCTGCTGGCCGAGAGCCTGCAGGCCCATGATATCGACCTGATCTACTGCGTCCCCGGCGAGAGCTATCTCGGCCTGACCGATGCGATTTCCGACATGAACCGCATGCGGCTCGTGGTGTGTCGCCATGAGGGGGGTGCTGCGTTCATGGCGGTGGCGGATGGGCGGTTGCGGGATCGGGCCGGGGTGTGCGTGGTGTCGCGGGGGCCGGGATTGTCCAACGCGATGGTGGCACTGCACACCGCCTATCACGACGCGACCCCGCTGGTGATTCTGGTCGGGCAGGTCGAGCGCAAGGATTATGGGCGGCTTGCGCTGCAGGAGCAGAACTACTCCCGGCTGCTGTCGGACATCACCAAGATGGTGATCGAGGTGAACGAGCCGGTGATGGCCTCCGAGGCGATCGCGCGGGCGTTTCATATCGCTGAAAGCGGCACGCCGGGGCCGGTGGCGGTGATTCTGCCCGAGGATATTTTCGACGAGCCCGGTGACTTCCCGGTCGATCAGCCTCGTCCGCGCCCTTATGCGGGACCGCGGAGCCAGGATGTCGAGCGGCTGGCGGACATGATCGCGGCGGCGGAGCGGCCGTTGATCTGGGTCGGTGCGACCTTGGCGTCGGACGCGATTGACGGTGGGGCGGCGACGCGGGATTTGCGGCGGCTGGCCGAGGAATGGGTATTGCCGGTCAGCCCGACCCATCGGCGGCCGCATTTGTTTGATGCGTATCACCCGAATTACGGCGGCTACATGGGCATCCGGGTGCCGAAGGACCTGATCGGCGAGATGCGCAAGGCGGATCTGATCGTCTCGCTCGGCGAGCGGATCACCGATTCGGTCAGCCAGTCCTACTCCTTCCCGTTCGCCCCGCAACCGCAGCTTCCGCTCGTGCATGTCTGGCCCGATGCCAATGAGGTCGGCCGGGTTTGGCGGCCGGAGTTGGGCATGGCGTGTGATCCGCATGCGGTGATCCAGGCGTTGCTGGCGCGGGGCGCGCCTGGTGATGCGGCGAAGCGGCAGGGGTGGGTGGCCGGGCTGAATGCGATCCATCGCCGGCTCTTGGCGCCGGTGTGGGAGACGATGACGGACGGGGTGAATTTCGCGGCGGTGGTGTGCGAGATCGGCAAGCATCTCGCGGATGACGCGACGATTACCTCGGACGCGGGGAATTTCTCCTCGTTCATCCATCGCTACATCGGCATGAAGCCGGGCCAGATGTTTCTCTCCTCGGTGGTGGGTGCCATGGGGGCGGGGGTTCCGATGGCGGTGGCGGCGGGGTTGCGGCGGGTAGGGCAGCAGGCGATTGCGTTTGTCGGCGACGGCGGGGCGCTGATGACCGGCAACGAGATCGCAACCGCGAAGCTCTACGGGGTGAACCCGATCATCGTGATCAGCGACAACGGCAATTACGGCACCATCGCGATGCATCACCTCAACCGCTATCCGGGCCGGCCCTACCAGTCCGCGACCCAGTTGCAGAACCCGGATTTCGCGGCCTGGGCGGCGGCCTTCGGGGCCGAAGGTATCACCATCGCCACCGAGGACGCGGTGGGGCCGGCGATCGCGGCGGCTTTCGCGGTGAAGGACCGCCCCGTGGTCGTCCATGTTCTCAGCTCCGCCGAACAAATGAGCGCCTGGCGCCGCCGGTCGCAGTAAAGGAAACACCCCATGTCCGTCGTTGATCTCCCCTCCGTTGTCCGACCCGAAGAGGTCGGGCTTTCGTCCCAGCGTCTCGCGACCTTGTCGTCCGCCATCAAGGAGCGGGTCGACAATGGCAACATCCCCGGCGCGGTGGCGCTGATCGTGCGCAACGATCGTGTCGCCTATTACGAATCCTTCGGCCGGCTTGACCCGGCGGCGCGTGATCCGATGGGGAAGGACGCGATTTTCCGCATCTACTCGATGACCAAGGCGATCGTCTCGGTGGCGACCATGATGCTGTACGAGGAAGGCAAGCTGTTCCTTTCGGACCCCGTGGCCAAGTTCATGCCCGAATACGCCGGGCAGAAAGTGCTGCTGGCCGATGGCAGTCTCGTCACCCCCAACAGCCCGATGACGGTGCAGGATCTGCTGCGCCATACCTCCGGCATCACCTATGAATTCCGCGGCACCAGGCCCATTCATACCCAATACGCCAATGCCCGCGTTTTCCGCCGCAACCAGACCAATGCGGACCAGGCGGCGGGGCTGGCGGCGCTGCCGCTCGATTTCCATCCCGGTACGCAATTCGAATATAGCCGGTCGACCGACGTGCTGGGCCGGCTGATCGAGGTGATTTCGGGCGAGACGCTCGGCGTGCATCTGCAACGCCGGATTCTCGGACCGCTCGGCATGGTCGATACCGGGTTCCATGTGCCGGAGGGCAAGCTGGCCCGCCTTGCGCAGTCCCACGCGATCGACCCGGTGACCGGCGAGGCCGAAATGATGCTCGACGTCACCCGGCCCGCCATTTTCGAATCCGGCGGCGGCGGGCTGGTTTCGACCACCATGGATTACGCGCGCTTCCTGCAAATGCTGGCCAATAACGGCCAGCTCAACGGCACCCGGCTGCTCGGGCGCAAGACGATCGAGCTGATGACCAGCGACCACCTCGGCGATATGCCGAGGCCGGTGGACATGATCGGGCCGGGCTTCGGGTTCGGGCTCGGCTTCGCGGTGCGCACCCATGCGGGGATGGGAACCATGCCGGGCTCGGTCGGGCAGTACTACTGGGGTGGAGCGGCAGGGACGACGTTCTGGGTCGATCCGGCGGAGCGGCTGTTCGCGGTGATGATGATCCAGTCGCGGGCGCAGCGGGATATCTATCGGGTGCTGTTCCGGGATCTTGTGTATTCGGCGATTGTGGACTGAAGGAAGGAAGCGAGCGCTTCTTTTTTGAAAAAAAGAAGCAAAAAACTTTTATTCCCTTTGGTGTGTACCGCTCCCCATTATCCGCGGGGAGTACGCCAACGGCATGGAACGGAATAAAAAGTTTTGGCT
>CAIYPH010000628.1 GCA_903928045.1 uncultured Rhodospirillales bacterium | reverse complement strand
GAAGGGCACCGGGGCGGCGACGCGGCCGAGCTCCTCGGCGATGATGCACAGCCCCTCATGGCCGAGCCCCGCCCCGCCATATTCCTCGGGGATGGCGGCGCCGAGCCAGCCCATGTCGGCCATGCCCTGCCATAGCGCTCCGTCATAGGACTTCTCCCCCTCCAGCACCGAGCGGACATGCTTGGAGGTGCAGTGCTCGGCAAGGTAGCGCCGCGCCTGGTCCCGCAACTGATTCAGATCATCGGAAAAATCGAAATTCATGGCGCTCCATCCCGTCGGCCCTTTGGTCTGGCCGCTCGATTGACACGTTACCCGGTTCGCGTTCAGGTGCAAAACCAATCGATCCATGGGGGCGCCGCACAATCGGCCGCAACCGTGGAAAAAGGCGCATAAGCAAGCGCTTACGACGAAGAATTGACTGCAACCGAGAGGATGGAAACATGTCCGAGTCCAAGCGGCCGCTGCCGCAGCCGACCCCCGAGACCAAGCATTTCTGGGAAGGCACCCAGGCCGGCGAGATCCGCCTGCAAAAGTGCGATGATTGCGCCAACGTCTATTTCCCGCCGCGGCCGTTCTGCCCGGCCTGCGCCAGCCGCAGCGTCAGCGTGTTCAAGGCCTCCGGCAAGGCGCGGCTGTTCAGCTACGTCATCCATCACCGCCCGGCACCCGGCTTCACGCCACCCTACGCGATCGCGGTGGTCGAGCTTGAGGAAGGCCCGCGCATGATGACCAACATCGTCAACTGCGCGCAGACCCCCGAGGCGCTGCCGCTCGACATGGCGCTCGTGCCGCATTTCGAGAAGATGAACGACGAGATCACGCTGCCGCTGTTCCAGCCGGCGCCCAATGCTTCGTCGGTAAAGGGGTGAGCAACATGCTGAAAAGAAATGAGATTGCGGTCGTCGGCGCCGCCGAGACCACCCGCCTGGGCGTCATCCCCGACATGTCCAACATCCAGCTGCACGCCGATTGCGCGCTGAATGCCATGGCCGATGCCGGGCTCAAGCCCTCCGACATCGACGGCATCGCCTGCGCCGGCGAAAGCCCGACCAACATGGCCCACTACCTTGGCCTCACGCCGAAATGGGTTGATGGCACCGCCGTTGGCGGCTGCTCCTTCATGATCCATGTCCGCCATGCCGCCGCCGCCATTTCGGCCGGGCTGTGCAAGACGGTGCTGATCACCCATGGCGAATCCGGCAAGTCGCAGATCGCGCTCAACCGCGCCCCCCCGGTCCGCGGCTCGCTGATGGGCCAGTTCGAGATGCCCTATGGCGTGTTCGGCCCGCCCTCGATGTTCACCATCCCCGTGCTGCGGATGATGAAGGAAACCGGGCTCACCGAGGAGCATCTCGCCTGGGTCGCGGTGCAGCAGCGCAAATGGTCCTCGCAGAACCCGCGCGCGGCGATGCAGCAGCTCTGCACCGTCGATGACGTGCTGAATTCCCGCATGATCGCCTGGCCGTTCCGCCTGTTCATGTGCTGCCTCGTCACCGATGGTGGCGGCGCCCTGATCCTGACCTCGGCCGATCGCGCCAAGGACATGCCGCAGAAGCCGGTCTACATCAGCGGCACCGGCGAGAGCGTCGAGACCCCGATGATCTCGCAGATGAAGGACTTCACCCGCTCGCGCGCCTTCCGGGTGGCCGGCCCCACCGCCTTCGAAGCCGCCGGGATCAAGCACTCCGACGTCGATCACCTGATGATCTATGACGCCTTCGCCCACCTGCCGATCTACGGCCTGGAGGACCTCGGCTTCGTCGGCCGTGGTGAGGCCGGTCCGTTCATCCAGGAGGGCAATACCGCGCCGGGCGGCAAGCTGCCGATGAACACCAATGGCGGCGGCCTGTCCTACACCCACACCGGTATGTACGGCATGTTCGCCCTGCAGGAGAGCGTGCGGCAGATGCGCGGCACGGCGCCGGCGCAGGTGAAGGGCGCCAAGATCAGCGTCTGCCACGGCGTCGGCGGCATGTTCGCTGCCTCCGGCACCATCGTCTTCACCAACGAAGCCTAGCCGAAACCTCCCCCTCCCGCCTGTGCGGGAGGGGGAATTTCGTCACCCCCAGCCCGCAATCGCCTCTGCCGCACTGACCGCTGGGCTCGGCGGCCCCGCCTCGGTCGGGGTGCCCGAAAAGCGCGGCGCCGGCGCCGACTGCACCACACCATCGATCGTCACGAAGGCATCGCGCGCCTTGAGGTGCGGATGCGCCGGGGCCTCCGTCATAGTCAGCACCGGGGCGGCACAGGCGTCGCTGCCTTCCAGGATGGCGGCCCATTCGTCGCGCGTCTTGGTGCGAAAAATCGCGGCGGCGCGGGCGTGCTGGTCCGGCCACTGCGCCTTGTCGCGCTGCTCGTCGAATTCCGGCCCGGTCAGCCCGGCCTTGGCGCGCAGCGTGGCGTAGAATTGCGGCTCCAGCGCCCCCACCGCGATGTGCTTGCCGTCAGCGCATTCATAGGTCGTGTAGTAGGGCGCGCCACCATCCAGCAGATTGGTCCCGCGCGCCGTGCTCCAGGTGCCGCTGGCGAGCATGCCATGGAACATCGAGAGCATGTGCACGACGCAATCGCTGATCGCACAATCCACCACCTGGCCCTGCCCGGTCTGCCGCGCCGACATCACCGCGGCGAGAATGCCGGTGACGAGATAGAGCGAGCCACCGCCGAAATCGCCGACCAGGTTGAGCGGTGGCACCGGCTTGCCCTGCTGCGGGCCGATGGCGGCGAGCGCGCCGGTGATCGCGATATAGTCGATGTCATGCCCTGCCCAGGGCGCCAGCGGCCCGCTCTGGCCCCAGCCGGTCATGCGTCCGTAGACCAGCCGCGGATTGCGCGCGAGCGCCTCCTCCGGCCCGAGGCCGAGGCGCTCCATCACGCCGGGCCGGAACCCCTCGATCAGCACCTCGGCGCGGTCCACCAGGTCCCGCGCCGCCGCGATATCCGCGGGCTGCTTCAGATCGAGCGGCACGATCCGCCGGCCGCGCAGCGTGACGTCATTGGCCCGCCGAGTGGCGCCCGGCCGGTCGATCCGCACCACATCGGCGCCCATATCCGCCAACAGCATCGCCGCGTAGGGGCCGGGCCCGATGCCGGCGAATTCGACGACCCTGAGCCCGGCGAGCGGGCCCTTCGATGTGCTGCCTGTCATGTTCGCCATCGGCGTTCTCCCTTGCTTCAGCGCAGGATAGGATGGTCGCCGGTTCGCGCCAATCCGTACCCCAGGCGGGGACGCAACAGGAAGAGATCGCCATGCTGCCACTCGATACCGGCCTGTTTGGCCGCCTGCGCCGCGATGCCGGCGCGGATTGGACCAACTATGTCCGCCACGCCTTCGTCCGCCAACTCGGCGCCGGCACCCTGGCGCGCCCGGCCTTCCAGCATTTCCTCAAGCAGGACTATCTCTTCCTCATCCACTTCGCCCGCGCCTACGCGCTTGCGGCGGTGAAGTCCGACACGCTGGAGGATCTGCGCGGCGCGGCTGCTGCGGTCACCACCATCGTCGATACCGAAATGCCCCTGCATGTCGCCTATTGCCGCGATTGGGGGCTGACCGAAGCGCAGATGGCGGCCGAACCCGAGGCGATGGAATGCGTCGCCTATACCCGCTTCGTGCTCGATTGCGGCCTCGCCGGTGACCGGCTTGACCTTGAGACCGCGCTCGCCCCCTGCGTGGTCGGCTATGCCGAGGCGGTGGCGCTGTTGCTGGAGGACCCCACGACGGTGCGCGAAGGCAACACCTACAACGCCTGGATGGAGGCCTATTCCGGACCGGAATACGTCGCCGCCGTCAGCGCCGCCATCGCGCGGCTCGAACGTATTGGCGCCGCCCGCGGCGCCGAAGCCCGCTACCCCAAGCTGCTCGAGACGTTCCGCGCCGCGACCCGTCTCGAAGCCGCCTTCTGGGATATGGGGCTCGCCGCTGGCTAACCTTCCGCCCCGCCTGATCAGCTCGGGCGGCGCACCGCGCCAGCGGTGATGCCGCCGTCGATCACCAGCTCCGCGCCGGTCATGTGGTGCGAGGCGTCGGAGGCCAGGAACAACACGCCATTGGCGATCTCCTGCGGGCTGGAGGGCTTGCCGATCGGCACCGCCGCGCCCAGCACCTGCGGGTCGAGCGGTGCGTTCAGCCCGCCGCCGGCCCGCGTCGCCGCTTTCTCCCAGATCTCCGTGATGATGATGCCGGGATGTACCGAGTTCACCCGGATGCCCTCATGCGCCAATTCGAGCGCCAGGGACTTCGAGAGCAGCCGCACCGCGCCCTTGCTGGCGCTGTAGCCGGCGAGATTGGCCGAGCCGCGCAGCCCCGCCACCGAGGAAATCAGGATCATCGAGCCGCCACCGACGCGCCGCATCGCCGGGATCGCCGAGCGGGCGGAGAGGAACACGCCCTCCACGTTCACCGCGTTCTGCCGGCGGAAATCCGCCAGCGACATGGTGGAGGCCGGGCCGAAAATGGCGATGCCGGCATTGGCGACCATGATATCGAGCCGGCCGAACAGCGCCTCTGTATCGGCGATCAGCCCGGCCCAGGCGGCCTCTTCCGTCACATCCTGGTGGCGGAACGCCGCCTCGCCACCGGCCGCCTTGATCTCGGCGACGAGTTTTTCGCCCCTCGCGTCATCGAGGTCGGTGATCATCACCTTGGCGCCCTCGCGCGCCAGCGTCTTCGCGCAGGCCGCGCCGATGCCGGCTGCACCGCCGGTCACGTAAGCGACCTTTCCTTGAACCTGTCCCATTGGGATCTCCCTTTCTCTGGCCGCATTCGACCTGCCGCGGCTCGGCGATCAGCTTAGCCAAATTATTCGGCTTGAATACCTCCGCCGGGCCATCGTCCAGCCATCTGAACGACGCGCCAAATTTCGGAATGTGGCAACGCTTTGTTCATTGGTTCTGCGGAGTATGCCAACCCGTGCGCATATCTGTGTTCCAGAAAAAATACTGGCCCCAAGTCGCACCGGCTTATGGAGGTCATTCGTGTCGATCATTGTTCATCTTGGCAGCGGCGCCAATGTCGCGACCCTCAGCTCGGTTGACACCCTCTCGTCCGGGGCAAGGGGATGTCCCGATCTCTGTTGAAATTGGCCGATCGAGCGCTGCTGGTTTGGACGTTATGCTGCGGCGCTCTGCCGTGCAAGAACTGGTTTGATGGTGTGCCTGGCGCCATGAGCGGCCAGTGCGACCTT
>CAIYPH010000627.1 GCA_903928045.1 uncultured Rhodospirillales bacterium | reverse complement strand
GCTACATGCAGACCGAACCGATGGCAGAACTCATGGCGCCGACCAGCGACGCCACGCCAACACAGATTGCCACCATGGCCGCGTGATCCATGGCCACCCCAAACTACACCAGAATTTCCACCATCTTGACGGACGCGACCCGGATCCGACCCTTCCGGTGTAGCATGGGGAGGCGCCAGAGCGTCGGGGACGACGGCAGCTACCGGCTCTGCTGTGCGCTCCACTCCACCTCCACCCCCTCTAACACCCCCGACAGCAATATCCCCTCCGGCTGCCGCCCATCCAGGATCGCCTCCACTAGATCTGGCGCCAGCACGGTCAGCCGCAGGATGCGCGAGACGTAGGACGCATTGATCCTCTCAGCCGCACCCGGTGGGCCCAGGTTTTCGCCAAGATCGATGGGGCGATCGCCGCATTCGCGTTCGCCAGCGACCGCATGCGCCGCGAGGCACGATCTATCCGCGGAATACCATCCAGGTTTACATTGGCGCCAATCAACCAAGCCCACCGCTGGAGGAAACCTCATGTCAGGCCCGTCGAACCCCGTTCTTGCCCGGACTCCGCCGCAAATTCTTGGCCCGTTCTACCCAATCGCGCGCCAGCCCGAACTCGGCGGCGACTTGACGCGTCATGGCGGCGGGAAGGCCACGGGGACGGTGCTTTACCTCTCCGGTCGCGTCACGACGGTCGCCGGCGATCCGGTCCCGGACGCCCAGGTCGAGATCTGGCAGGCCAATGCGAGCGGTCGCTACGATCATCCCGGCGACGAGAATCCCGCGCCACTCGACCCGCATTTCGCCGGCTACGGACTGCTGCGCACCGATGCCGACGGCCGCTACGCCGCCAAGACCATTCGGCCGATCGCCTACCCGGTCGCGCCTGGCGTGATCCGGCCCGCGCATATCCACTTCATGGTCACCAGCCGCACTGAACGCCTGGTCACCCAGATGTATTTCGCCGGCGATGCCTATAACGATATCGACCCGTTTCTCGCCAGCGCCCGGCGCAAGGATGCGCTGATCGTCACGCCGGTCCCCGCCGGAACGCCAGAGGACCCGAGCGCTGAGATCGCCGAGTTCAATATAGTCATCGGCGCCTGACCATGACGCAGACCGCCGGCGCCGGCGCGATATGGGTCCATGAGCCCATTCCGCCGCAGGCGTCGGCGCGGCAGGGGCAAGTCGCGGTTCCCGGTAGCACGTTGCGCTACTGGGACACTGGGGGCAGCGGCCCGGCGGTCGTGATGCTCCATGCCGGCACCCAGAGTGCCGACGGATGGGTCTACCAGCAGCCGGTTCTGAGCCAGGCGGGCTATCGCGTCATCGCCTATTCCCGGCGTGGCTATGCGGGCTCCGGCGCGGATTCGTCCGACGATCCGGCAATCGCGGCAGACGACCTGCATTGCCTGATCCAACATCTCGGCCTGTCCGGCTTCCATCTGGTCGCCGCGGCCCATGGCGGCTTCTTTGCCATCGACTACGCCCTGTCCCATCCCGAGACCGTCGTCACGCTCAGCGTGATTTCGTCGCTGTTGGGCATTCAGGAGGAAGACTACCTGGCCGTAACGCGACGCCTGCGGCCGGCGTCGTTCGGCAATCTGCCGCATGACTTCCAGGAACTCTCGCCGTCATACCGCGCCGGTGACCCGGTGGGTCTTGCAGCATGGAACCGCCTTACAGACGCGGCGGTGTCAGGACCACGCATCCCCCCGCGCCTGCGCCATCGGCTGGACTGGGCGCTGCTGGAAAGTCTGGGGATGCCGAAACTGCTGATGACCGGCTGCTCGGACCTCTTCGTGCCGCCGGCCTTGCTGCGCATGCAGGCCGCGCATCTCCGGGAGGCCGAGGTCCATGTCATCCCCGAGGCCGGTCACAGCCCCTACTGGGAGCAGCCGCGACTCTTCAATCGCATCCTGTTGGAGTTCCTGCAGCGCCACCACCGATCGGGTTGAGCGGCAATCCCACGGCGGCGGTCGCGGGAGCCTCCGCCGGGCTTGGGCGGGAACGCCGGAGCCGGATAAGCTGCCTGCTAAGTCGGGATGACTCGGCGCCCGGCCTCGAGCAGCATCTCGCTCACCCACGGCCCCTCCATCACGTCGGCCTGCATGAGCTTCCCCGCCGCGTGCACCCGCCGGGTGATGTCATCCATCACCTTGACGACCGCGGGGTGATCGGGCTCGCCGGGATAGCCGAGGCTCTGCGCAAGGTCGTTCGGCCCGATGCTGTACATGTCGATGCCCGGCACGGCGAGGATGGCGTCGAGGTTGTCGACGGCCTCGCGGTCCTCCAGCAGGGCGATCACCAGCATCTGGGCGTTGGCCTCGCGCAGGAAGGCTGATTTGTCGGGGATGAGCGCGTTATAGGCGGTGCCGCGATTGCCGCCGAAGGAGCGCATGCCCTCCGGCGCGAAGCGGCAGGCCCGCACCAGTTGCCGTGCATCCTCGGCGCTGGAGACGTGCGGGCCGAGGATGCCCATCACCCCGCGATCGAGGTAGCGCAGGATGGTGGAGGCGCCGATATCCGGCACCCGCGCCACGGTGGTGACCCGGTAGAGCTCGGCGGTGCGGCACAGCTCCTCCAGCCGCTCCAGATCGAACGGCCCGTGCTCGCCATCGAGAAACACGAAGTCGAAATCGAGCTTGCCGAGGATCTCGATCACCCATGGGGAGGGGAAGGAGAGGTAGTAGCCGTACGCCTTGCGCCCGGCGCCGGCGGCGGCCTTCACGCGGTTGGGGTGGTTCATGGTGCTTGCTCCCTCAGGCGCCCCGGAAGTCCATCATCCGCAGCAGGCCCTGCATGTAGCCGATGGCGTGCGCCCGGCCGCGATGGTTCCAGTCGCTGTCACCGATCATATGGGGCACGTGGTCATCGAGCAGGAAGCCCTTGAAGCCGTTGGTCTTGAGCAGCCACATCACCTCGGCGGGGTCAAAATTGCCCTCGCCGATGAAGCACTCGGTGAAGTTCGGCACGGTGCCCTGCACGTCGCGGAAATGCGCGTAGTGGATGCGCCCCTTGGGGCCGAAAAACTCGATCATCTCGCGCACATTGACGGCACCGCCCACCATCTCGGAGCAGCAGCCGAGGCAGAGGTTGAGCCCCCAGGCCGGGCTGTCCGGGTTCAAGGCCCAGGCGCGCTTGAAATCCTCGGGCTGGCGGAAAATGCGCGCCACGCCGCCGAGCATCGCCACCGGTGGGTCATCAGGGTGCAGGGCGATCTTCATGCCCTCTTCCTCGGCCACCGGCAGCACGGCGTTGATGAAGTAGCGGTAGTTGTCGAACATCCGCTCGGCATCCACCACCGGCTCATTGCGGCCGAACACCGGCATCGTCTCGAGCCGCCCGAGGCCGGAGGGCAGGAACTGGCGCAGATCCTCGGCGTTCTCCATCGCATCCACCACCGCCATGTCGAACTGCGTGGCGCCGGCGCCACCGCGGGCGGGCGCCATCCGCTCGGTGCGCCACACCGAGTTCGGCATGAAATGCAGCCCGAGAATGGGGATGCCGGCGCGGGCCATGTTGCGCAGCGTGGTCTGGTAATGCTCGATCTGCTCGTCCCGCCCGGGCAGGCCGAGCAGCGCCTTGTGATAGAAATGGGTCGGCACGTTCTCGATCGCCTCGATCTCGAGCCCCTGGGCGGCGGCGGTTTCCACCAGGCCACGCAGGTCCTTGTATTCCCAATGCGTGTCGCCCGGCAGGCTCGGCGTGTTGAGCTGCAAGCCCTTCACCCCGAGTGCGGCGGCGAAGGACATCTTGTCCTCGGTCAGCTCGTGGAACTGCCCCACCGCGACCCTGATTCCCTTGTCAGCCATCGATGTTTTCTCCCTCTCGCAAAACCGTTCAACCCTTCACCGAACCCGCCGCCAGCCCCTGCACCATGAAGCGCTGGGCGACGAAATACAGCACCATCAGCGGCAAAGACGACAGCACCGCGCCCGCCATCAGCGGCCCCCAGGGCAGCACGTCCGACGTGATGAGATAGTTCAGCCCGAGCGGCGCGGTGCGCGCACTCTCCGAGGTGATCAGCACCAGCGCCAGCAGCAACTCGTTCCAGGCGCCGGTGAAGGTGAAGATCGCTACTGCTGCCAGCCCGGGCACCGAAAGCGGCAGCACGATGCGGATCAGCGCGCCCAACCGCGTCAGCCCATCGATCATGCCCTGCTCCTCAAGCGCGCGCGGCACGGAGCGAAAATAGCCCTGCAACAGCCAGGTGCTGAGCGGCAGCGAGAAGGTGAGGTAGACCAGCACCAGCCCATAGAGCGAATTACCGAGCTGCAGCCGCGCCATCAGGATCGAGAGCGGGATGAACAGCAGCGAGGTCGGCGTCAGGTAGGCGAACAGGATCAGCCGGCCGATCACCCCGCGGAAGCGGGTGCGGAAGCGCACCATCGAATAGGCGGCGATGGATGAGACGGCGAGCGAAATCACGGTAACGGCGCTGGCGACGATGAGGCTGTTGAGGATGTTGTCGAGGAAGCCCTTGTCGTCGAGCAATTGGCGGTAGTTGTTGAGGGTGAACACCTGCGGCCACAGCGCCGGCGTGCGGTAGATCTCGCGCGGCAGCTTCAGCGAGGTGATGATCATCCAGTAGACCGGGAACAGCACGATCAGCACCGCGATGCCGAGGATGGCATAGGTGAAGATGCGGCCGAGGAGGGCTTGGCGTTTCATGCCAAGCACAGGCAAGGCAAGCGGTTCTTTTTTGGAAAAAAGAACCAAAAAACTTTTGTCCGTTTGCTGCGCGCCATCCCGGGACAGCGCGAAGCAAACGGATAAAAAGTTTTTGTTTCTTTTTTCAAAAAGAAGCCCTTCATTCCTCCTCCCCCCGCTGCATCATCGTGGTACCGGCGAACACTAAAATGGCGAGCACCGGCAGCATCGCCACCGAGACCGCCGCCGCCTCGCCGATGCGCTGGGTCTGCATGCCGAAATAGGCCAGCACGGGGAAGACGATGGTGGCATCCGACGGGCCGCCCTGGGTAAGCAGCCAGACGTTTTCGAAGGAATTCGCCGTCCAGATCGAGGAGAGCAGGGTGGTAACAATCACCACCGGGCGGATCGCGGGCCAGGTCACCGCCCAGAAGCGCTGCCAGGCGCTGGCGCCATCCACCCGCGCGGCCTCGTAGAGTTCGAGCGGGATGTTTTGCAGGGCGGCGAGGATGGAGACGAACCAGAACGGGAAGCCGCGCCATACCGAGGCGGCGATCACCGCAGGCATGGCGGTGGAGCGCTGGCCGAGCCAGTCGACCACCTCGGGCCAGATGCCGCTCGCGGTGAGCAGCAGGTTCAACCCGCCGCCGATCGGCTGGTAGATCACCCGCCACACCAGGAAGGCGACGAAGGCCGGCATCGCCCAGGGCAGCATGAGGGCGGAGCGCAGCAGGCCGCGCCCGGGGAGGCGCTGGTTGACCAGCAAAGCGAGGCCGAGCCCGATCGCCAATTTGAGCGCATCGGAGGCCAGGACCAGCACGACGGTGTTCTGGATCGCCGCCAGGAAAGCCGGCGATTGGGCGAGGTAGCGGAAATTGCCGAGCCCGATCCACTGCCCGTCATTGCCGACCACGCGATCGGTGAAGGAGACGTAGATCGCGTAGCCGAACGGGTAGGCCACCAACCCCGCCAGCAGGATGCTGACGGGGAGGAGCAGCGTGTAGGCGAAGCGGGTCTCGGATGAGCCGAAGATGGCCCTGGTCGCGCTCACTTATACTTGTCGTAGATCGCCTGGGTGACGCGCTGGGCCTCGTCCATCGCGCGGTCGAAGTCCCAGTTGTCGATCACCACGCGCTGGCACATCTTGGGCACCACCCAATTATCCCAGGCATCAGCGAAGGCGGCGTTGTAGACGTCGGGGAAGGCGGGCGGGGTGCCGCGTTCGACGAGATCGAGCAGCCCGGCGTGGATGGCGTCCTTGCCGTCGAACACCGCGAACTTCGCCTGGTTCTTGGTTACCGGGCCGTAAATGGCGTCGGCGTAGTAGGCGCTCATGAATTCGGGCTGCGCGAGGTGCTCCAGCAGGGCGCGGGCGGCGTCGGGATTCTTCGAGCTCTTGGGGATGGCGCGCACATTGGGAGCCACCGCCGAGACGGTGCCCTTGGGGCCGGCCGGCAGGGACGAGTAGAGCGTGGAATTGAAGAGCTCCGGGTCCTGCGATTTGGCGGCGATGCCGACCGAGCCGGTATTGGCGATAAAGGCGGTCTGGCCGGAGAGATAGGCGTTGTTGTCGCCCGCGCCGTCCCAGGTGGTATTGCCCGGCGGGAACAGCTTCTTGTCCCAGGCGTTCTTCATCCAACGCAGATATTCCCGCGTGGCGTCGGACTTGATGGCGGCCTTGGTGCCGGTGTCGTCCGCGATGCGCCCGCCATAGGATTGCAGCACGCCGATCTGGGTATTGCCGTCCCCGACGTTGGAGAGCGCGAGACCGAGCGCGTGGAAGGGCGGCTTGTTGACCGCGGCGGCCTGGGTGGTCAGTTCCTCCCAGGTGGCGGGCGGCTTGCTGAAACCGGCCTTGGCCAGCACATCATTGCGGCGAAGCAGCAGGTTGCCGCTGATGCCGAAGGGCAGGCCGGTGCGGCCGCCGGCGAACTTGCGCGTGTCGGTGGCGTCCGCCGCAGCGGAATACCAGCCGCCCTGCGCTTTGCCGACGCTGTCGTAAACGTCGTCGATCGGCAGAAAAACGCCCTGGCGCGACAGCAGCAGCAACAGGTCCAGCCCCATGTCGAGCGCGTCAGGCATGGTGTTGGAGGCGACCGCGGCGGAGACCTTCTGCACGGTCTCGTTCTGGTTGATCATCACCACCTCGGCCTGGATGCCGTTATCGGCGCCCCATTTGCGGACGGTCTCGGCGAGCAGTTTGTTGGCCTTGTCGGAGAAAATCAGCCCGCCCCAGAAGGTCAGTTTCGAGCCCTTCACCAAGGCGGGCGCCGCCAACGCCCCGCGGCCACCGAGGAGGCCAATCCCGGCGGTTGCGCCGAGCATTTGCCGACGTGTCACACGCGTCTTGCCAACCATGTACGTCTCCCGACCATTGTTTTCGTCTCGACCGTGCCGGCCGTTCAGCGTGAGACTAGGCACGGGGTGGTGTCCGTTGCAACGGTGATGGGCGGTCTGAAGGTGATCCGTGGCGCGATTGCGCCGCCGGACCCGATGACCCAGGTCACGCATTCCGAAAGGTCTAGCAGCGGTGGACTCACGCACAAGAGAGAGAGGTGGACCAGGAAATCCGGACGGTCGGATAAGTGACGCGCGCGTCCCTGATCAAGCAAGCTTGCCGATGAACAGGAGCGACGATGGGCAGACGACGTTGCCGGAACTTACACCGCCGCTGATCGAGGCGTTTCCACCCCAATTGCCACCGCAGCCGAATGATCCGTGGCCATTTTTGGCTACGCATACATTCCGGCACATTGACGGACGTGACCGATGGTTCGAATCCATTTGGGTCCGCCAATTCCCCGATATATCCCTGGCGCATGGTTCGGTGCTGCAAGTGATGGTTTAATTGCTAAATCGTAATAAAAACGGCGCGCCGAGGCGGCCTTGCCTAATCGCGCGGTAATCGTCGGGGGAGGAGCTTCATCGGTTTCCCCTCGGAGTTGGGGTACCAGAGGATGGCCTCGCGCTGTTTGCGGGTGAGGCGGCGCGGCTTGGCGGGGCGGGGTTTGC
>CAIYPH010000626.1 GCA_903928045.1 uncultured Rhodospirillales bacterium | reverse complement strand
CAAAAAAGAACCCCTTCCTTTCTCCTAGCGGCGCCTCATGAAACTCGAACAAGCCATCGCCGCCCTGCGCTTCGACCCCGTAGTCCCCTGGTGGCTGATCGGCGCGCTGGCCGCCCTCTGCCTCGTCGCCGTGGCCCTCGGCGCCCTCACCCGCGCGCGCGGCGCGATCTGGCGCTGCTTCGCCTTCGCCGTCCTCTGCCTGTGGCTCGCCGGCCCGCGGGTGATCGAGGAAACCCGCGAAGGCCTGCCCGATATCGCGCTCCTGGTGGTCGACCAGACCGCCTCCATGTCCGTCGGCAACCGCAGCGCGCTCACCGAAGCGGCGCGCGCGAAAATCGAGGCGACGGCGAAAGACCTCCCGGATCTCGATCTGCGCACCGTCACCGTGCCCGAATCCGGCAGCGAGGGGACGCACCTCTTCGCCGCCATCGACCGCGCGATGGCCGACATCCCCCGCGCCCGCCTCGCCGGCGTCATCGCCATCAGCGACGGCCAGGTCCACGACCTGCCCCCCCCCGGCACCTCCCCCTTCGGCGAGGCGCCGCTGCATCTGCTGGTGCCGGCGAAAGGCGAGGAGGTGGACCGCCGGGTGCGCATCATCGCCGCCCCCGGCTTCGGCATCGTCGGCAAGCAGGCGACCATCCGCATGACGGTCGAGGACCTCGGCACCCACAGTAACGGGCTGACCATGTTCGGCGCCGCCAAACTCACCATCCGCCGCGATGGCGAGCCCCCGGTGGTGGAGAATGTCCCGATCGGCCTCGAACACCAGATCGACCTGATGATCACCCGCGGCGGGCCCAGCGTGGTGGAACTCGAGGTGGAGCCGCTCGCGGGCGAAGTGTCGCTGGCCAACAACAAGGCGGTGGTGGAAATCAACGGCGTGCGCGACCGGCTGCGCGTGCTGCTGGTCTCCGGCGAGCCGCACGCCGGCGAGCGCACCTGGCGGCGGCTGCTGAAGGCCGACCCCGCGGTGGACCTCGTGCACTTCACCATCCTCCGCCCGCCCGAGAAGGACGACCAGACCCCCCTCAACGAGCTGGCCCTGATCGCCTTCCCCGTCCGCGAACTGTTCCAGGTCAAGCTCCGCGAGTTCGACCTCGTCATTTTCGACCGCTTCCAGAACCGCGGCGTGCTGCCGGCGCAGTATCTGCGCAACATCGCCGACTACGTCCGCACCGGCGGCGCCCTGCTGATGAGCGTCGGCCCCGAATTCGTCGGCGCCTCCAGCCTGTTCCCCACCCCGCTCGGCAGCGTGCTGCCCGCCCGCCCGGCCTTGCGCGGCGGCCTGGTCAACGAGGCCTTCCGCCCCGGCGTCACCCCGCTCGGCAGCCGCCATCCCGTCACCGAGGGGCTGCTGGACTGGAAAGGCGCCGCACCCATCCCCGCCGGCCAGCCCCCCTGGGGCAACTGGTATCGCCGCATCGCCACCGCGGAAACCCGCGGCGAGGCCCTGATGGACGCGCCCGACGCATCCTCACCCGACGGCCGCGCGCCGATCCTGCTGCTCGATCGCGTCGAACAGGGCCGGGTGGCGCTGCTGCTGTCCGACCAGATCTGGCTGTGGTCGCGCGGCCATGACGGCGGCGGCCCGCAGGCCGAGCTGCTGCGCCGCATCGCCCACTGGCTGATGAAGGAGCCGGAGCTGGAGGAGTCCGCCCTGGTCGCCAAAGTCGAGAAAGGCGTGCTCACCATCGAGCGCCGCGGCACCGAGGAAGCCCCGCCCGGCCAGGTCACCGTCACCGACCCCGACGGCCACACGCAGACCCTCCCTCTGGCGCCCTCACGGCCCGGCCGGGCCAGCGCGCGCCTGCCGGCCACCACCCCCGGCGTCTGGCAGGCCAGCGACGGCACCATGCGCGCCTTCGCCGCCGCGGGCGCCGCAAATCCGCCCGAATATGCCGATATGCGCGCCACCGGAACCATTCTCGACCCGGTGATCCGCGCCAGCGCCGGCAGCCTGCATTTCCTCGACCCCGCCGGCGCCCCCGCGCTCCGCCGCACCGAGCCGGGGCGCGAGAGTTCCGGCGCCAGCTGGATTGGCCTGCAGCGCCGGCATGACCATATCGTCAGCGGCATCGCGACCACGCCGCTGCTGCCCACCTGGCTTGCTCTGCCGTTGCTGCTCGGCCTCATCCTGCTGGCGTGGCACCAGGAATCGGCCTGAACCGGAGACCACCATGCCCGCTTCCCCCCGCCCCGCCATGTCGCTGCTGGTGCTCGCGGCGTTCATCGCCCTGTGCCTCCTGGCCGGCGGCCTCGGCGGCTGGGTTACCGCGGCCAACGTCAAAACCTGGTACCCCACGCTGATCCGCCCCACCGGCACGCCGCCGGACTGGGTGTTCGCCCCGGTCTGGACGACCCTCTACATCCTCATGGGCACCGCGGCCTGGCGCATCTGGCGAACGGCAGGGGGCGGCAGGCCACTCGCCCTGTGGTTCGCCCAGCTCGCCGCCAACGCCATCTGGACCCCCGTGTTCTTCGGCGCCCACCGACTCGGCTTTGCTTTGGCCATTATCCTGGCGCTTCTGGCCCTGATCGGCGCGACGATCGCCGCCTTCCGCCGCCGCGACGCTCTTGCGGCCGGGCTGCTGGTGCCTTACGGGCTCTGGACGTGCTATGCCACCTATCTGAATGCCGGGTTCGCTTGGCTCAACCCCGGCTAGAACTGGAGCTGCCGCGATGCGTTATTCCCGACTCTGCCGGCTCGGCGTGCTCCCGGCCGCCATGGCGCTGGCCCTGTGCGGCCCCGCTTTGGCGCAAAACCGCGCGGTGTCGGCCAAGCCGATCGCCGCGGCAAAGCCCGAAGCCATGCCCGCCGCCCTGCCCGGCGCCGCCGCGCTGCCCGGCGCCGCGGAACGCACCGTCATCAAGAACGGCCTCTCCCCGAATGACGCGCTGTTCGACGCGATCAACCGCGGTGACATGGGCTCGGCCCGCGAAGCACTCAGCCGCGGCGCCGAAGTCGAGGCGCGCAACATTCTCGGCCTGACCGCCATCGAATTGTCGGTCGATCTCGGCCGCAATGACATCACCTTCCTGCTGCTCTCCATGCGCACCAACCGCCAGGCCTCCACGGCGCCACAGCCCGGCAAGTCCGCGCCGCAGCCCGGCAAGCCAGCGCCGCAGCCGGTGAAAGCCGCCGCCGCGCCGCCCATGCCCGCGCCCGCCCGCCCGCAAGCAGCCCCCCCTGCCCCGGTCCGCCAGGCCTACGGCACCGACCCCGGGGTCCCCAACCCGCAGGCCGGCTTCCTCGGCTTCGCCCCCCACACGAACTGACGCGCGCGCGGAGGGGTCAGGATGAACGCCACCGCCCTGCTCCGCGACGCCATCGTCTACGACGCCCATTCCGGCTTTTGGCCGCGCGCCGAGATGGACCTCTCGGTGCTCGCCCGCTGGGCCGATGCCGGGGTCTCCTTCCTCTCGGTGAACGTGGGCTTCGACGTGGTGCCCTTCCCCGGCGCCGTGCGCAATCTCGCGGCCTTCCGCGGCTACATCCAGGCCAACCCCGATCGCTACATGCTGGTCGAACGCGCCGGCGACATCCGCGCCGCCAAGCAGGCCGGCAAACTCGGCATCGCCTTCGATATCGAGGGGATGGAGGTGCTGGGCGGCCAGGTCGAGATGATCGAGGCTTATCACCGCCTCGGCGTCCGCCAGGCCCTCTTCGCCTACAACCTGAACAACGCGGCCGCCGGCGGCTGCCATGACGAGGACCACGGCCTCACCCGCTACGGCCGCGCCATCCTCGCCGCGATGAACCAGGTCGGCATGCTCGTCGATTGCTGCCATGTCGGCCGCCGCACCAGCCTCGACCTCATCGCCCACTCCGCCGCCCCCGTGGTGTTCTCCCACTGCGTGCCCACCGCCATCGCCGAGCATCCCCGCAACGTCGATGCCGAGCAGATGCGCGCCTGCGCCGCCACCGGCGGCGTCATCGGCATCACCGGCGTCGGCCGCTTCCTCGGCGATCCCGCCGCCCGGCCGGATACCTTCGTGCGCGCGGTCGATGCCGCCGTGCAGACCGTCGGCGCCGCCCATGTCGGCCTCGGGCTCGACTACACCTGGGAAACCAGCGCCTCGGCCAGCGGCAGCCGCTACTGGCCGCCCGAACACTACCAGGGCAGCTTCACCTTCCTGCCGCCGGAGCGCCTCGGCGATATCACCGAGGGGCTCCTGCGCCTGGGCTATGCCGAAGACGACATCAGGGCCATCCTCGGCGGCAATTTCATGCGGATCGCGGAAGCGGTCTGGGGCTGAAAAGGGAGCGGACAATGACGAATAATTGGGCGGATCAAGTGGCACTGGTCACCGGCGGCGCGCGCGGCATCGGGCGGGCCTGCGTGCAGCGCTTCGCCAAACACGGCGCGGCGGTGGCGATCAACTACTCCGCCTCGCCCGACAAGGCCGCCGCCCTGGCCGATGAAATCCGCGCCGCCGGCGGCCGCGCCATCGCCGTCGGCGCCGACGTCGCCGACGCCGCGGCGGTCAACGCAATGGTCGCGCGCATCGAGGCCGAACTCGGCCAGGTCAGCATCCTCGTCAACAACGCCGGCATCGGCTGGCCCGCCACCCTCGAAACCTGGGAGCCCGAAGGCTTCGCCCGCCTGCGCGCGGTCAACGTCGACGCGATGATCCACACCATCCGCGCCGTCATGGGCGGCATGAAGGCGCGCGGCTTCGGCCGGGTGGTCAACATCTCCTCGGTCGCCGGGCACGGCAACACCGGCTTCGTCGGCAACCACTTCTACGCCGCCACCAAGGCCGAGGTGAACATCCTCACCCGCCGCTTCGCCATCGAACTCGGCCCCCACGGCATCACCGTCAACGCCGTCGCTCCCGGCCTCACCCGCTCGGACATGACACAAGGCAAGCGCAGCGACGCCGAATGGCAGGCACTCGTCGCCAGCTTCAGCAAAATCGCCATCATGGGCCGCGTCGGCGAACCCGAGGAAATCGCCAACGCGGTAGGCTTCCTCGCCTCCCCCGAAAGCGGCTTCATCACCGCGCAGGTGCTCACCGTGGACGGCGGGCGGACTGACTATATCGGGCATGGGTGAAGCGGTTCTTTTTGTTCACAAAAAGAACCCCCTTCCCCTCCCCACAAAATGGGTTGCAACCACGCCCGCACGTCGCCACCCTTACGCCATGCCTGATTTCATCCGCCAGATCCCCGAGGGTGACAACCGCGAGCGGCAGGTCTGCCGCGATTGTGGTTATATCGACTACCAGAACCCAAAAATCGTGGTCGGCGCGGTGGTCGCCCATGAAGGGCGGGTGTTGTTGTGCAAGCGGGCGATCGAGCCCCGGCGCGGCTACTGGACGTTGCCGGCCGGATACATGGAGCTTGGCGAGACCACCGAGGAAGGCGCCGCCCGCGAGGCGATGGAGGAGGCGGAGGCCGCGATCACGCTCGAGGGCATGCTGGCGGTCTATTCGATCAGCCGGATCGGCCAGGTGCAGCTGATCTACCGAGCCCGTTTCGCCGACCCTGAGAAGCCGCATTTCGCGGCCGGGCCGGAGAGCGAGGATGTCCGGCTGTTCGACTGGGACGAGATCCCGTGGGACGAGATCGCCTTCCCGACCGTGCGCTGGTCGCTCGATACCTGGCGGGCCAATCCCGCCGGGCCGCTCGGTGCCCCGTCCGGCAACCCGGCGGAGGATCCGCGGGGCCAAAAAAGGGCACAATCCCGCGTAGAATAGCCCGCATGAACGCGCGGGCCCTCATCATCGCCATGGCCGTCCTCGCCGCCGCGCCGGCGTTGGGCGCCGGGCCGCTCTATCTGCCGGGGCCGATGCCCCTCCAGCCGGCCCCCGCAGCGCCGACGGCCCCGCGCTTCGAGCCGGCGCCGGTGCCGAGCCAGGATGTCACGCTACCGCGTCCGCCACCGCCGGTTCCGGGGGAGCCCGAATTCAGCACCGGGCTGAGCAACCCGACGCTCCCGCTCCGCAGCGGTGAAGGCTATACCAAGGGCTCGAATTTTTCGCCGGAAGTGCAGCGCCGGTCCCGCTCCGGGCTTGGCCCGGGGATCACCCCTGGCTTCGCGATTACCGTTCCGCTCGACAAATAGGCCTCACAACCCCACCAGCCCGCGGGCGAAATCCTGCGCGTCGAAGGGCCTGAGATCGCCGGCCTGCTCGCCGACCCCGACCGCATGCACCGGCAATGCGAACGCCTCCGCCAGCGCCACCACGATGCCGCCCCGCGCGCTGCCATCGAGCTTGGTGACCACCAGGCCGGTGACGTCGACCATCTCCTTGAAGACGCGGACTTGCTGCACCGCGTTTTGCCCGGTGGTGGCATCGAGCACCAGCAGCACTGAGTGTGGCGCGGTGGCGTCCTGCTTTTTCAGTACGCGGATGATTTTGCGCAGCTCTTCCATCAGGGCGGCTTTGTTGTGGAGCCGCCCGGCGGTATCGACCAGCAGGATGTCGGAGCCCGCCGCCTTGGCCTTGGAGAGCGCGTCGAAGGCGAGCCCGGCGGCGTCCGAGTTGGCTGGCGCCGAGATCACCGGCGCGCCGGTCCGCTGGCCCCAGATCTGCAATTGCTCCACGGCGGCGGCGCGGAAGGTGTCGCCAGCCACCAGCATCGGCTTCATGCCCTGTTCGGCGTAGCTCTGGGCGAGCTTGCCGATGGTGGTGGTCTTGCCCGTTCCGTTCACGCCGACGACCAGCACCACATGCGGCTTGAGCGCGCGGTCGATCTCGAGCGGCCGGGCGACCGGGGCCAGGATCGCGGCGATCTCCTCCGCCAGCGCCTGCTTGATCTCGTCCTCCCCGACCTCCTTGCCGAAGCGGGTGCGGCGGAAACCGGCGATCACCTGGCTGGCGACGGCAGTGCCAAGATCGGCGGAAATCAGCAGATCCTCCAGCTCCTCCAGGGCCGCGTCATCGAGCTTGCGCTTGGTGAAAACGGCGGTGATCCCGCTCGCCAGCTTCTCGGTGCTGCGGGCGAGACCCTGCTTGAGGCGGGAGAAGAAGGCGCCGATGGCCATCAGGCGGGCTCCGCGATCAGGGTGTCGTCATTGGCCGCGGTGATGCGGGCGGCGAACAGGCTGCCCGGGGTGCCCGCCACCTTGATGGGCGAGAAATGCTCGGTGTGGCCGCCGGTCTCGGTCTCGGCCAGCACCATGGCGATCCCGCCGACCTGGCCGGCATGGAAGCGCCTTGCGGCGGCGGCGGAGACGTCGCGCAGCCGGGCGGCGCGCTCCTTGCGGAGCGGCTTGGGCACCGCGGGCATGCGGGCGGCCGGGGTGCCGGGCCGTTCGCTGTAGGGGAAGACGTGGAGGTAGGGGATGTCGTTCGCCTCGACGAAGGCGCGGGTTTCCTCGAACAATTCGTCCGTCTCGGTCGGGAAGCCGGCGATGAGATCGGCGCCGATGGCGATCCCCGGGCGCAGCGAGCGGGCGCGGGCGATGGCGGCGGCGGCATCGGCGGCGAGGTGGCGGCGCTTCATGCGCTTCAGGATGAGGTCCGAGCCCGCCTGCAAGGAGAGGTGCAGATGCGGCATCAGGCGCGGCTCATTGCCGATCAGGCGCCAGATATCCTCGTCGATCTCCACCGGATCGAGCGAGGACAGCCGGAGGCGCGGCAGGTCTGGCACCAAGGCGAGCAGGCGGCGGGCCATTTGGCCTAGGCTCGGGGCGCCCGGCAGATCCGGCCCGTAGCTCGTGAGGTCGACCCCGGTCAGCACCACCTCGCGATAGCCCGACTCCACCAAAGTGCGCACCTGCTCGACGATGGCGCCGATCGGCACGGAGCGGCTGGGGCCGCGGCCGTAGGGGATGATGCAGAAGGTGCAGCGATGGTCGCAGCCCTGCTGGACCTGGACGAAGGCGCGGGTGCGGCCGGCGAAATCGGTGACGAGGTGGCTGGCGGTCTCGCGGATCGCCATGATGTCGGCCACCGCCGAGGGGGCGTCGGCGGCCCAGCTTTCCGGCTTCAGCTTCTCGGCGTTCCCCAGCACGCGGGTGACGCCGGGCAGGCTGGCCCAGGCATCGGGGGCGATTTGGGCGGCACAACCGGTGACGACGATGCGGGCGTCGGGCCGTTCGCGGTGCAGGCGGCGGATCGCCTGGCGGGCCTGGCGTTCGGCCTCGCCGGTGACGGCGCAGGTGTTGACGATCACCGTGTCGGTGAGGGCGGCCGCATGGTCGCGCATCACCTCGCTCTCATAGGTGTTGAGGCGGCAGCCGAAGGTGAGGATATCGACGGTCATGCCGGGTAGGCCGAGAGGTCGATCAGGCCGTGGAAGGCGGTGGCGACCGGGCCGGTCATCATCACGTGGCCATCCTCGCGCCACTCCATGTCAAGCGCGCCGCCATCGGCGAGGATGCGGGCGCGGCGGGCGGTGAGGCCGCGGCGGGCGGCGTTGACGATGGTGGCGCAGGCGCCGGAGCCGCAGGCGAGCGTGAGGCCGGCGCTGCGTTCCCAGACGCGGAGGCGGATGCGGTCGGGGGCGAGGATGGTGGCGAAGCCGATATTGGCGCGTTCGGGGAACAGGGGGGCGTGTTCGAGGATCGGGCCGAGGTTTTCGACGTCGAGCGTCTCGACGTCGGGGACGAAGAAGGTGGCGTGCGGATTGCCCATCGAGGCGGCGGCGGGGTCGCTGACCGGGCCTTCCTCGAGGGGCAGATGGAGGGTGTCGGCTGCGTGGGCGAGGGGGATGTCCTGCCAGGCGAGGCGGGCGGGGCCCATGTCGACCGTGACCGTGCCGTCCGGGTTGATCAGCGCCGGGAGATTGCCGGAGATGGTCTGGACGACCAGCTGCGGCCGCCCGGTTTCGGCGGCGTAGAGGGAGGCGACGCAGCGGGTGGCGTTTCCGCAGGCGCCGGCCTCGGAGCCGTCGGGGTTGCGGATTCGCATGAAGACGTCGGCGTTGGAGCCGGCGGGGGGCCGCTCCATCACGATGAACTGGTCGCAGCCGACGCCGGTGCGGCGGTTTGCGATGGCGGCGGCGCGGGTCGCCGTCAGGCCGAGCGGTTTTCGCCGCTCGTCGAAGACGACGAAGTCGTTACCGCAGCCGTGCATCTTGAGGAACGGAGTATCCATGCCCGGCTTATATGGGAGCCGGAGCCGGGAACAAAGGGCGGCGTTGCGGCGCTATTCCCAGTGGCCGGGCTCCCACACCTGAACGCCGCCGCGCATGACCCAATGGCCGTGGGCGAAGCGGTGGAACCGATGGGCGGGGATGTAGCGGCCGGGGATCCAGACGTATTCGCCGCGCTCGAAGTTCCAGTGGCCGGGCTCCCACACCATGCGGGGACCGGGCGGGTGTACGGGAATGACCTCGGCGCGCAGGGGCGGGACGACGCGCAATTCGACCTGCGCGGCCGCGACGCGCGACAGGCCGGTGGCCAGGGCGATGGCGAGCAGGGTGGTTCGGCGGGTCATGGTCATCGGTTCGTCTCCATCGGGTTCGGGGTGCGTCCTAGCACCAAGCAGCCTGGCGCCGGAATGGTGACCGAACTGCGGCTATGGCACGGCGAACTGATGCCGGCATATGGCGCGGGGCAATTATTGCGGAAGATTAACCCAGGCGCCCGAGCGGATGCTCGCGGTGATGGCTTCCAGGGCCATGGCGATGTCGACGGATTCGGCGGGGGTGGCGCCGTTCCAGCCGCTCCCGGTACGGACCAGGGTGGCGAAGCTTTCGGCTTCGAGGCGGAAGCCGTCGGCGCCGTCGACCTCCTCGGGCACCAGCGGGTTGGTGTTGGGCACGCCGCGCTTGACGCGCAGCATGAGCTTGCCCTCGGCGGGGGCGTGGTTGGAGTAGCTGGTCTCGATCAGCCCGTCATCGCCGACGATGGTGGCGTGGCGGTGGAAGGAGGAGGACATGCTGGTGGAGAGCTGTGCCAGGGCGCCGGAGGGGAATTCGAGCGTGGCGGCCACCGTGAGATCGACGCCGGTTTTGGTGTGCCGCGCGGTGGCGTGGACGCGGGTGGGGCGCTCGCCGGTGACCAGGCGGACGAAGCTCATCGCGTAGGTGCCGGCGTCGAGGAGGGCTCCACCGCCGCGGGCGGGGACGAGGCGGATGTTGGCGGGGTCGCCCTTGGGGGTGCCGTCGGCATGCACCAGGCCGAAACCGAAGGCGGCGAAGACGGTTTGCACGCGGCCGATGGCGCCCTCGGCGATGAGGTCGCGGACCTTGAGGGTCTGCGGCTGGGACATGTAGGGGTAGGCTTCGCGCAGGTAGACGTTGTTCGCCTTGGCGGCGGCGAACATGGCGATGGCCTCGGCGCCGCCCATGCAGAGGGGCTTTTCGCTGAGGATGTGTTTGCCGGCCTCGGCGGCCTTGATGGCCCATTCGGCGTGCATGTCATTGGGCAGCGGGATGTAGACGGCCTCGATCTCGGGATCGGCCAGCAGGGCCTCGTAGGAGCCGAGGGCGCGGGGGATGGACAGCTCGGCGGCGAAAGCCTGGGCCTTGTCGATGCCGCGGCTGGCGACGGCGGCGACGGTGGCGCGGCGGGAGCCGGCGACGCCGCGGGTGAATTGGCGGGCGATGTTGGCGGCGCCGAGGATGCCGTAGCGGAGGGGCTGGGTCATGGTCGTCTCCTGTGGTTGGCGCGAGAATGCGGCAGACCGGCGGGATCGGCCAGGGGGGACGCCAATTGTTTCTTATTCGCAACAAATAGGGTGTGCGTCGGCGACCGGTGCCGCGGGCTCGCCGGTGGGGGTGGCCAGGGTGGGGGGCGGCGGAGAGTGGGCGTGCGGGGCGGGACTGGAACGGAGGGCGCGCGTGCGGGAATCGGGTGTCCCGGCGCCTGGGCCAGGGGTGCGGCGATCGGGTTGCGCAGGGCGCGCGGCTGGGAGGCGCGGCGCGCGGGGTGACCGGTGGACGGAGTAAGGGTGGACGGAGTGCGGGCTTGGGTGTGCTGGCGGGGGCGGATCGGCGGGGCGGGCGGCAGGGTGCCGGCGCGGAGCTGGGCGATGAGGCGGAGGAGGCCGTGGCGCATCTGGCCGAGCGGCCCGAGGAGGGGGGCGGCCCAGGCGCCGAACAGGCGGTGGCACCAGGCGCGCAGCGGCGAGGCGGAAAACAACACGGACTCCAGGCACAGGACGATCGCCTCCAGGACGCGGCAGAGAGGCTCTGCGTCTTGGGCGCTTGGCCTGGGGTGGGGGGTGTTGTTGTTCATTATTTGTTCCTAGCAGAGCGCGCGATGGCTTGCAAGGATATTTTTCAGGTGAGTGTCACTTTTTTTCAGGGTGGCGCGATGAGGGAGAGGCGGTTGCCGGGGGCGGGTTCGGGGGTGCGGATGCCCAGGCTGAAACTGGCGGAGCCGCCGGCGACGGGGGTGGAGAAGGTCATCGCGACGCCGGGCGACGGGACGCTCCCGCCGGCGAGGGCGGCGGCGCCGGGGGGCAGCCCGGGTTGGGCGGGCAGCATGGGCAGGCGGTTGCGGGGGGTGATCCCGTCATAGGGGCCGATGGCATCGAAGCGCAACGTGGGGGCGGCCGGGTTGGCCGGGGCGACGGCGATGCAGCAGGCGCTTTGCATGGGCTGGGCGTGCGCTTGCGCCGCCGCCGCGAGGAGGGCGGCGATCAGGGCGGTTCGCAGGGCCGGGCGCGATCGGGCGGGCATGGCGGAGGATGATAGCGGGTGGGGGCGGGGTTTGCACGGGTTTGTGGGGTGGGTTGCTCGGCGATGGGGGTCGCGTGGGTGGACCCGTTTGGGTGAGGCGGAGCGCGTGGGGCTTGCGATTGCGACGGGCGTCCGGCGCTGTGCAGTTGGGATGGTGGTTTGCACCCACCTACTCGGATTGGGGACCCGGGCTACGCTTGTTGTCGCATTCGCCGAGTTTCAGCGGCCTTGGGTCCCCTTCGCAAGCCCGACCCGCTCAATGCCTTGGTGATCGCAGCCTTGGCGCCAGCGCGCAGACCAGATCCGGTCAAGGCCTTGGTGGCGGCGGCCTTGGCTCCCGCGCGCTGTGCGGACCCGGTGCGTTTCTTTGTTGCTGCGGCCCGATTGGCCACCAATATCCAATCCTCATGGAGGATTCCCTGGAACCCCTCGCCACCTGCGAGCACATTCCACAACGTACCGCCTTCCGTCTCGCGCAGGTGCTTGCCAATCAGATCGGCCTCCATCGCGTATGCGGCCGGTTGGGTCAGCCCATCGGCAATGACACCCGATCGAAGCTGGCGGCCACGCCGGATTTCCGCAGCGAAAAGGTGGTGCACCTTGGTGGCCCTTGTGGCCGGTGCACCCGCAGCGAGGGCCAGGATGACGCCAAGATGGTAATTTGCTCGGCGGCCTGTGCCTTTCCCGATGTAACGTACCACGCCATCAGCATCGCGCAGCTCGTAGACATAATAAGCGGCCATTTCCACCCTTTCTGTCCTGGCCAGCAGAGTGCCACAAGACACTGGCAGTTCTTCACAGTTCTTCACGAAATGGAGACAGTTGCAAGGTGACTGAACCATGGGCGGTTCTATGGGCAGGAGTAGCACCAGCCGCAAATGGGCTACAGCGCGGAAATTTCGGCGATGCCTCCTGACGGTTCGGGAGAGACTCCGGACCACATCGCAGCCCAACGGATGAAAGTTTTTTGGTTCTTTTTTTCAAAAAAGAACCGCTTGCTTCCTTGTGCTTGCGCGCGGGTGGGTGTGTCGCTATAAGCCCGCCCTCATCTGCGAGTCCGGGCCTGTAGGGCATGCCCGGCCGCGATGCCTGCGTTGTGCGGGGGCTTTGTTCAGAGGAGTATCAAATGCCCAAGATGAAGACCAAGTCATCGGTCAAGAAGCGCTTCAAGATCACCGCCACGGGCAAGGTTTTGGCCGGCCCGGGCAACAAGCGCCATGGCCTGATCAATCGCTCCCAGAAGATGAAGCGGCAGGGCCGCGGCAGCCAGGTGCTGACGGAGGCCGATGGCCTGACTGTCAAGCAGTGGGCGCCGTACGGTCTGGTCTGAGGGAGAGCATAAATGGCACGCGTCAAGCGGGGCGTAACGACACACGCCCGTCACAAGAAGGTCATCGACGCCTCCAAGGGGTTCTTTGGCCGGTCGTCCACCAATTACCGCATCGCGCTGGAGCGGCTGGAGAAGTCTCTCCAGTATGCGTATCGCGATCGCCGGGTGAAGAAGCGTGAGTTCCGCGGTTTGTGGATCCAGCGCATCAACGCCGCCGTGCGCGAGCATGGGCTGACGTATTCGAAGTTCATTTTCGGGCTGAAGTCGGCGGGGATCGAGATGGATCGCAAGGTGCTTGCGGCCATCGCTTATGACGATCCGGCGTCGTTCAGCGCCATTGTGCAGCAGGTCCAGGCCGTGATGGCCGCGGCTGGGGAAGCCCCCTCGGCCTAAGGCAAGGAAGGGAAGCGGTTCTTTTTTGAAAAAAAGAACCAAAAAACTTTTATCCGTTTGCCGTGGTGTTTCCCTGGGGAACTCCGAACCAAACGGAGAAAAAGTTTTTGCTTCTTTTTTCAAAAAGAAGCGCTTGCTTGCTTTGGTGACCCCTCCCCTTTCGGGGATGCACGAAAAACCGTAAAGGGCTGCCCGCGAGGGCGGCCTTTTTTCGTCCGCAGTCTCAGCGATGCAGGGTGCCATGACCGACGATCTTTCCGCGTTGATTTCCGAGACCGAGGCGGCCCTCGCCGCGTCCGCCGATTTGCGGGCGTGGGATGCGGTGCGTGTCGCGGTGATGGGCAAGAACGGCAGTTTGACCAACAAGCTCAAGGAGTTGGGCAAGGTGGCGCCGGAAGAGCGGCGGGCGCGGGGGGCGGCGCTCAACGTGGTGAAGGACGCGATCACGGCGGCGATCGAGGCGCGGCGGGGGGCGCTGGACGCGGCGGCGCTCGATGCGCGGCTCGCGGCGGAGCGGATGGACGTGACGTTGCCGCCGCGGCCGGTGGTCAATGGGCTGATCCATCCGATCAGCCGGACGATGGAGGAGATGGCGGCGATTTTCGGCGCCATGGGGTTCGCCATCGCCGAGGGGCCGGATGTTGAGGATGACTGGCGGAATTTCGGGGCGTTGAACATTCCGGCGCATCATTCGGCGCGCGAGGATATGGACACGTTCTATGTGCCGGCGCTGGAGGCGGGCGGGCGGCGGCGGGTGATGCGGACGCATACCTCGCCGGTGCAGGTGCGCACGATGATTTCGCAGGAGCCGCCGATCCGGGTGATCGTGCCGGGGCGGACGTATCGGGCGGATCATGACGCGACGCACAGCCCGATGTTCCACCAGGTGGAGGGGCTGGCGATTGATCGCGGGCTGACGCTGGGGCATCTGAAGGGGTGTTTGATCGATTTTCTGCGGATTTTCTTCGGCATTTCGAACCTGCCGGTGCGGTTTCGCTCCAGCTATTTCCCGTTCACCGAGCCTTCGATGGAGGTGGATATCGGGTGGAACCGGCGGACTGGGGAGCTGGGCGGCGGGGGCGATTGGCTGGAGATTTTGGGCTCCGGCATGGTGCACCCGAAGGTGCTGGCCAATTGCGGCATCGATGCGCGGGAGTGGCAGGGGTTTGCGTTCGGCATGGGGATCGAGCGGGTGACGATGCTGAAGCATGGCATCCCCGATCTGCGGCCGTTCTATGAGTCGGATATTCGGTGGCTGCGGCATTACGGGTTCAACCCGCTGGCGGCGGCTATGTTGCATGAGGGGGTGTGACGGAAGGAAGGAAGCGCTTCTTTTTGAAAAAGGAAGCAAAAACTTTTCTATCCGTTTGGTTCGGTGAGTCCCCGGAGGGCGGGGAGCAAACGGATAAAAGTTTTTTGGTTCTTTTTTCCAAAAAAGAACCGCTTGCTTTCTTGCTGATTGCTTCGCTCAACATCTCAAGTGGTTGGTAAGACATGAAGTTCTCTCTCTCCTGGCTCAAGACGCATCTTGAGACCACCGCGTCGCTGCAAGAGATCACCGATGCGCTGACGATGATCGGGCTTGAGCTCGAGGGCGTGGAGGATCGCGGGGCGGCGCTGGCCGGCTTCAAGGTGGCGCATGTGATCGAGGCGGTTCAGCACCCGAATGCGGACCGGCTGCGGGCGTGCAGGGTGGATGACGGGACGCGGGTCTATTCGGTGGTGTGCGGCGCGCCGAACGCGCGGACGGGGATGAAGGGGGTGTTCGCGGCGGCGGGGCTGTATATCCCGGGGACGGACATGACGCTGAAGGTTGGCGAAATCCGCGGCGTGAAGTCCGAGGGCATGCTGCTTTCGATGCGGGAGATGGGGCTGGGGGATGATCACACGGGGATCGTCGATCTGCCCGCGGATGCGCCGGTGGGGACGCCGTA
Organism: uncultured Rhodospirillales bacterium; assembly: GCA_903928045.1. The sequence continues at coordinate 5,204 of CAIYPH010000626.1, read as the reverse complement.
TCCGGTGTGGGCGGGGATGGATGACCCGATTATCGACATTGCGGTGACGCCCAATCGCGGGGATGCGCTCTCGGTGCGTGGGGTGGCGCGGGATTTGGCGGCGGCCGGAGTGGGCATGTTGAACCCGCTCAGGGTGCCGGCGATCGCGGCGCAGGGGGCGAGCGCGGTGCAATGGGCGATCGAGATGCCGGAGACCTGCGCCTGGGTGCTGGGGCGGACGGTACGCGGGGTGAAGAACGGGCCGAGCCCGCAGTGGTTGCAGGATCGGCTGACGTCGATCGGGTTGCGGCCGATCAACGCGTTGGTGGATATCACGAATTTCTTCACCATCGACCTTGGGCGGCCGCTGCACGTGTTTGATGCGGACAAGATCTCGGGGGGGAGGCTGACGTTCCGGCCGGGGGCGGGGGAGAGTTTCCGGGCGCTGAATGGCAAGGACTACACGGTGCGGCCGGTCGATTGCGCGATCGCCGATGCGGCCGGCGTGCAGTCGCTGGCCGGGGTGATCGGCGGCGAGGCGACGGGGTGCGACGAGGGCACCACCAACGTGTTCATCGAATGCGCGCTGTTCAATCCGGTGGCCGTCGCGCTGTCGGGCCGGCATCACGGCATCGTCTCGGATGCGCGCAGCCGTTTCGAGCGGGGGATCGACCCGGCGCTGCTGCCGGCGGCGACCGATATGGCGGCGGCGATGGTGATGGCGCTGTGCGGCGGCGTGGCCTCCGAGGTGGCGGCGGCCGGTGCCGAACCTGGCTGGCGGCGCACGGCGACGCTGCGGTTCGCGCGGCTGGCTGACTTCGGCGGGCTCGATGTGCCCGCGGATGAGGCGGTGGCGCGGCTGGAGCGGCTTGGCTTCACGGTGGCGGCGCGGGATGCGGCCTCGGTGACGGTGAACGTGCCGTCCTGGCGCAATGACGTGGCGGCTGCCTCGGCGCTGGAGCCGGACCCGGCGATGGCGCCCGAGAAGGCGGCCAAGGCGGCTGAAGGGCGCGCGGCGATGGAGCCGGAGGCCGATCTCGTCGAGGAGGTGTTGCGGCTTGGTGGGCTCGATGCCGTGCCGCCGGTCTCGATGCCGGCGCTGGCGCCGGTGCCGCTGCCGACGCTGACGGCGCGGCAGACGCGCAATGCGCTGGCGCGGCGGATTATCGCGGCGGCGGGCTATGCGGAGTCCGTGACGTTCAGCTTCATGCCGGCCAAGGAGGCCACGCTGTTCGGGCCGGTGCCCGAGGTGCTGCGGCTGATGAACCCGATTGCCGCCGATCTCGACCAGCTGCGCGCCACGCCGCTCGCCACGCTGGCGATGGCGGCGCAGCGCAACGCGGCGCGGGGATACGCCGACGTCAACCTGTTCGAAATCGGCCCGGCCTTCCGCGAGGACGGGCAGACGGTGCTGGCGGCCGGTATCCGCGCCGGTCTCTCGCCACGGGCCTGGAACGCGCCCCAGGCGGGCGGGGACGCGATGGCGGCCAAGGCCGATGTCTGGGCCGTACTGGCCGCGTTGGGCGTGCCGATGGAGGCGCTCACGGTCACCGCCGATGCGCCCTCCCACTACCACCCCGGCCGCTCCGGCACCGTGCGCCAGGGGCCGAAGACGGTGCTGGCCACCTTCGGCGCGCTGCATCCCCGCGTGCTGGCGGCGCTCGATCTCGCCGGCCCTGCGGTCGCCTTCGAGATTGACCTCAATGCGATCCAGGAGCCCAAGCGGCGCAAGAAGAGCCTGCCCGACCTGCCCGCCTTCCAGCCGGTGCAGCGCGACTTCGCCTTCGTGGTGGATGCGGGCGTTGCCGCCGACGCGCTGATCCGCGCCGCCCGTGGCGCCGAGCGGACGCTGATCGCGGGGGTGGCGCTGTTCGACGTCTATGAGGGCGACAAGATGGACGCCGGCAAGAAGTCGCTGGCCATCGAAGTCACCTTCCAGCCGCGTGAGCGCACGTTGACGGATGCCGAGATCGAGGCGGCCTGTGCCAAGGTGGTCGCGGCGGTGGCGAAGGCGACGGGGGGTGTGCTAAGGTAGAGTGCGTCGCACTGGCGGCGCATGGAGTGGATGGCATGGGACAGAAGACGCGGACGGTGCCGGAGCAGGAATTCCAGCGGATCGTTGATACGCTGCCTAATTTGGTCGATGTGGCTTCGTCGATGGATCACATGGTGATCGAACTCAGCGCGACAGATGCCGAGCATGCCAAGCGTCTCCGACAACTGCTGCACAAGTTGTTGGACAGTGCCGATGAGATCTCGAAGGCTGTCTTGATATCATCCGGTCAACGAGCGGCATGAAGTTGCCAACAGAGCGTTGACAACATGGTTGATGATGCGCCGGGAAGTCCACTAGGCGAGCCCGATCGGCGGCTCATCCGCACGGAAGAGCAGTCCATCGAGGCGGTCCGGGCCGGGAAAACACCGCAGCAGCAGGAGGCGGATGATCGATCCTGGATCGTGAAGTGGGTTGTCGGAGGGTTCTGCGGGTACATCTCCCTCATTGTACTTACGTTGGGGCTTCGAGCTTGGTTCTCGGGCTCATGTGACGACGCAGTCGCCATCGAGGTCGAACTCCTCAAGACCGCCATCATGCCACTGATGACCCTGGTCCTCGGCTATTTCTTCAGCCGCCCGAACCGCTGACGCGCTTTCTCACGGGTCGAGCCAGCCCACCATGAAACCATCGCTGACAGGACGCGCGCAAAGCGCTATCTCCCCCCCATGACCGACACCCCGCTCTCCCTGATCCGCAACTTCTCCATCATCGCCCATATCGATCATGGCAAGTCCACGCTCGCCGACCGGTTGATCCAGCATACCGGCGGACTGACCGCGCGCGAGATGACCGAGCAGGTGCTCGACAATATGGAGCTCGAGAAAGAGCGCGGCATTACCATCACGGCGCAGACCGTCCGGCTTGATTACCCGGCCAAGGACGGCAAGACCTACGTGCTGAACCTGATGGACACGCCGGGCCATGTCGACTTCGCCTATGAGGTGAGCCGCTCGCTGGCGGCCTGCGAGGGCTCGCTGCTGGTAGTTGATGCCTCGCAGGGGGTGGAGGCGCAGACGCTCGCCAACGTCTACCAGGCGCTCGATGCCAACCACGAGATTGTGCCCATCCTCAACAAGGTGGACCTCCCCGCCGCCGAGCCCGAGAAGGTGAAGCAGCAGATCGAGGACGTGATCGGCCTCGATGCCTCGGACGCGGTGATGATCTCGGCCAAGACCGGGCTCAACATCGAGGGTGTGCTGGAAGCGCTGGTCACCCGCCTGCCGCCGCCCAAGGGTGATGCCTCAGCGCCGCTCAAGGCGCTCGTGGTGGATAGCTGGTACGACCAGTATCTCGGCGTCGTCATTCTCATCCGCATCAAGGACGGGCGGATGAAGAAGGGCCAGAAGATCCGCTTCATGGCGCGCGGCACCGTGCACAACGTCGATCAGATCGGCGTCTTCCGCCCGCGCCTCGAGCCGGTGGAAGACCTCGGGCCGGGCGAGATGGGCTACATCACTGCCTCCATCAAGACAGTGGCTGACGTCGCGGTGGGCGATACCATCACCGATGACCGTGTGCCGGCCGCCCAGGCGCTGGCGGGCTTCAAGCCCTCCATCCCCGTGGTGTGGTGCGGGCTATTCCCCGTCGATGCCGATGATTTCGAGAAGCTGCGCGACAGCCTGGCCAAGCTGCGGCTGAACGACGCCTCCTTCCACTACGAGGCGGAATCCTCCGCCGCCCTCGGCTTCGGCTTCCGCTGCGGCTTCCTCGGCCTGCTGCACCTCGAGATCATCCAGGAGCGCCTGTCGCGCGAGTTCGATCTCGACCTCATCGCCACCGCCCCCTCCGTCGTCTACCGCATCCATCGCACCTCGGGCGCCGTGGAGGTGCTGCACAACCCCGCCGACATGCCGGACCCCTCGCTGATCGACCACATCGAGGAGCCCTGGATCAAGGCGACCATCATGGTGCCGGACGACTATCTCGGCTCCATCCTCACTTTGTGCTCCGAGCGCCGCGGCCAGCAGATCGACCTCACCTATGTCGGCAACCGCGCCATGGCGGTCTATCGCATCCCGCTCAATGAGGTGGTGTTCGACTTCTATGACCGTCTGAAATCGGTCAGCCGCGGCTATGCCAGCTTCGACTACGCGATGGATAGCTACCAGGAGGGCGACCTCGTGCGCATCTCCATCCTCGTCAACCAGGACCCGGTGGACGCACTCTCCTTCATCGCCCATCGCAGCCAGGCCGACCGGCGTGGCCGCTCGATCTGCGAGAAGCTGAAAGACCTCATCCCCCGCCAGCTCTTCAAAATCGCCATCCAGGCGGCGATCGGCGGGCGGGTGATCGCGCGCGAGACCATCGGTGCGCTTTCCAAGGACGTCACCGCCAAGTGCTACGGCGGCGATATTTCGCGCAAGCGCAAGCTGCTGGAGAAGCAGAAAGAGGGCAAGAAGCGCATGCGCCAGTTCGGCAAGGTGGAAATCCCACAATCGGCCTTCCTCGCCGCCCTCAAGATGGACGCATGAGCATGACCCCCTCGGCCTACATCACCGACTACCTCGCCCACAGCACCCAGGCGCTCAACGCCTTCGCGGCCGACGCGGCGGCTCAGGCGACCCTGGTGGCGATGGCGGATGCCGTGGTGGCCAGCATGAAGTCCGGCGGCAAACTGCTGGTCGCCGGCAATGGCGGCAGCGCGGCCGACGCCCAGCACATCGCCGGCGAATTCATCAGCCGCCTGATGTTCGACCATGCGCCCTTGCCCGCCATCGCGCTCACCACCGACACCTCGGCCATCACCGCGACGGCCAATGACTACGGCTATGAGAAGGTGTTCGAGCGCCAAATTCAGGGCCTCGGCCGTAGGGGTGACGTGTTCCTCGGCATCTCCACCTCCGGCAACTCGCCCAACGTGGTGCGCGCGCTGGAGGCGGCGCGGGCCCAGGGCATGGTGACCATGGGCTTCTGCGGCCAGGCCGGCGGCAAGATGGCCCCGCTGTGCGACATGCTGCTCGCCGCCCCCTCGACCTGGACGCCGATCATCCAGCAGATCCATATCACCGCGGCCCATATTTTTTGCGCGCTGATTGAGCGGGCGATGTTCCCTGAGAGTCTGACTCGGAATTGATGAAAACGGATCACGCTCGTGCCAGGCGTCTGGTGAGCAGGCGGATGTGTGCGATGAGCAACCATGCGCTCGCGCTGGAGATCGTCGCCTCGAAAT
>CAIYPH010000625.1 GCA_903928045.1 uncultured Rhodospirillales bacterium | reverse complement strand
TTCGCGTCGAAACGGCGAACACATTGCTGGTTACGTGGCGAACAGCGCGATCACTGGCCCGCCGGGATTGCGAGCTGCCGGGAACCGGGGTTATCCTCCACCCAAGGCGCCCGGATGGGTCGGGCATATGGGAAATGTCGGTTGATAGGTGGTTTGGTTGAGCTGGGAAAAGATGATTTTGGCGGTCGCGCTGTCAACAGTGCCGCTCATCGTTCCACTCCGAATTTTTCGGGCCGCCCGCCGCCGCACCGGCTGGGTTGACCGATTGCCCGTGGTTTGCCCCTCGGTGAGGGGGGGAAGCGCGTCTCAATGACGGGAGACGCCGGAAAATCTCACTTCGTTGGCGCGGCGTTTGGCGAGGCAAACCGCGCCTGTTGGGTCGTAATCGGACAGATCGCAGTACGGTACGACCGAGTTTGATCCGACCGGACACCGAACTTCAATTCTCAATCCTTGCAGCTATTATAAGAAGCGTTTTATGCCAGCCACAAGTATCTGGACGATGCCCGGCGATGGCACGCTTGCTCTGCGCATATCAGCAATGATGCGTGCTGGCATCGGCAATGCCGTGATACGGCAGGCAGTTAGCATGCGCGATCATTCGCATGGCGCTCATATTCCGCACCACGCCGTCCCGGAGGTGAAAATATTTCTTCGCCCGATCGCGCCTCAGGGCGCGGGGAAGAAGGGGTTCTCTGGCCGGACGAGGCCGAGGTGGTCGCGAAGCGTGGTGCCGGTATAGGCCTCGCGGAAAATGCCGCGGCGGGTCAGTTCCGGCACCACATGGTCCACGAAGTCATCGAGCCCTTCCGGTACGGAGTGGAACATCACGTTGAACCCGTCGCAGGCGCCGTTTTCCAGCCAGTCCTGCATGGTATCGGCGATGCGCGGGGGGGTGCCGACCAGTTTGAGGCCGCCATAGCCGCCGACGATTTCGGCGAGTTGGCGGACCGTGAGGTTCTGGGCGCGGGCGAGTTTGATCAGGCTGGCCTGGCCGCTTTGGCTTTGGTTGCTGGGGGGCAGGTCGGGCAGCGGGGCGTCGAGGTCAAATTTGCTGGCATCGACACCGAGGCGGATGGAGAGGTTGGGCAGCGAACTGTCGGGGTGGACCAGGCTGTCGAGGAGTTTGAGTTTGGCGGCGGCCTCTTCGTCGGTGCGGCCAACGACGAAGAGGGCGCCCGGGAGGATTTTCAGCGCGCCGGCTGGGCGTCCGGCGTCGCGGAGGCGGCGCTGCATGTCGGCGTAGAAGGCGCGGCCGTCCTCGAGGGTGCGGGCGGAGGCGAAGACAACCTCGGCGGTTTCGGCGGCGAACTGCCGGCCGGCCTCGGAGGCGCCGGCCTGCACGATCACCGGGTGGCCCTGCACGGGGCGGGCGATGTTGAGGGGGCCGCGGACGGAGAGGTACTGGCCCTTGTGGTTCAGCGTGTGGAGCTTCGCGGGGTCGAAGAAAATGCCGCTTTGCTGGTCGCGCATGAAGGCGTCGTCGGCGAAGCTGTCCCATAGGCCGGCGACCGCGCCGTAGAATTCGCGGGCCCGGGCGTAGCGCTCATCGTGCTCCATGTGTTCGTCGAGCCCGAAATTCAGCGCCGCCTCGGGGTTTGAGGTGGTGACGATGTTCCAGCCGGCACGGCCGCCGCTGATATGGTCGAGCGAGGCGAACCGGCGGGCGATGTGGTAGGGCGCATCGAAGGTGG
>CAIYPH010000624.1 GCA_903928045.1 uncultured Rhodospirillales bacterium | reverse complement strand
GCGGTTCTTTTTTGAAAAAAAGAACCAAAAAACTTCTGTCCGATTAGCTTCGCGCGCTCCAGGAGGGCGCGAAGCCAACGGATAGAAAGTTTTTGCTTCTTTTTGCAAAAAGAAGCCCTTGCTTTTACGTAGCTGGCGCGACCGTCCTCGTATGCATCGGATAATGCGTATTCGGCCCGGTAAACGGCGGGAAGTGCTTGAAGTCGTCGCGCATTTCATGCCGCACCGGCGAATTCAACGCCGCGGTGAGTGCCGCCTGATCGTCGAACACCACCTTGTTGCGCTGCATGTGGTGGACCGGGGTGAACGGCAGGAAGCTGATCCAGTCGATCCGCGTGCAGATCTCCACCTGCCTGATGCCGGGGAAGCGCGCCATGATCGGCGGGTGGGAGCGGATGTAGTAGTCGAGCCAGAGGTTGAGGTCCTCCGCTGCGCCCTCATAGGCCACCAGATAGGTGCAGGGCAGGCCGCCCGCCGGTGTGCGGAACGTCGCATCCGGCACCGGGAAGGGCCGCGCGATCATCGCCTGCTGGGTGGCCGATGTGATGCCGGGGATCACCGCGGAGTCGGCGAGAGCCTGCAGATGGCCGCCCTTGGCGAGTGCGGCCTCCATCGCCGCGATGTCCTTGAAATAGACCTGCAGCGCGAGCGAGGGCGGCGGGCCGTCATCCAGATACGGGTCATGCGTGCTGGCGGAGGTGTGGATCAGCGCCTCGTCGAGCCCCGGTGTCGCGGCCAGCAGCGGGGCGAGGCGGTCGGTGAGCGCGGCACCGCGGAAATTGGCGAACCAGCAGAGGCGCATCACACGCCTCGCGTGTTGAGATAGACCGAATACAGGCTGGTCGTGCCGCAGATGAACAGCCGGTTGCGCTTGGCGCCGCCGAAGCAGCAATTCGCCACCACCTCGGGGATGCGCACTAGGCCGATCAGCGTGCCATCGGCGGCGTAACAGCGCACGCCGTCACCGGAGCTGGTCCAGATATTGCCGTGCACGTCGACGCGCATACCATCGAACATGCCGACCTCGCTCTCGGCGAACACCGAACCACCGGTCAGCGAAATGCCATCGGCGCCGACGTCGAACACGCGCATATGCTTGGGGTATTGCGCTCCGTGCGAGCGCCCGGTGTCGATGATGTAGAGGCGCTTTTCGTCGGGCGAGAAGGCGAGACCGTTCGGTTTGGCGAAATCGGTCGCCACCGCGGTGAGTGCGCCGGTGGCGGGATCGAGCCGATAGACGTAGCAGGCGCCGATCTCGGAGGGGCGGGCATCGCCCTCATACTCCGAGTCGATGCCGTAGGACGGGTCGGTGAACCAGATCGATCCGTCGGATTTCACCACCGCGTCATTGGGGGAGTTGAGCCGCTTGCCCTGGTAGTGGCTGGCCAGCGTGGTGATGCTGCCGTCGAACTCGGTGCGCGTCACCGTCCCGGTGCGGTGCTGGCAGGTGACCAGCCGCCCCTGGCGGTCCGTGGTGTTGCCGTTGGAGTTCTCCGAGGGCTGGCGGAACACGGAAACCGAGCCGTCGGTCTCGTCCCATCGCATCATGCGGTTATTGGGGATGTCGGACCATACGAGGTAGCGCCCGGCGGCGAACCAGGCCGGGCCCTCGGCCCAGCGGCAGCCGGTGTAGAGTTTCTCGACATGCACATTGCCCATGGCGAGCCGCGCGAAGCGGTCATCGAACACCACGAAATCATCAGTGAGCATCGGTCGTTTCCTTTTTTTGTGCGCTGGCCGGCAACTTGGCCAGCAGGCGTTCGAGCAAGCTTAGCACCGCGAAAGTGGCGAGCACGCGGGGCAGCGGGTCGAGGTCTTCATAGCCGAGCCAGTCGCCCGCCTCACCGCCATAATGCCAGGCGAGCCATCCCAGTCCCACGCAGAGCAGTGTGATCGCGGCCGCTCTCACGGCAGCACCGCAGTGGCGAAATCCGGGCGGAACACCAGCATGTCGCCACGCCGCTCCACATCGCCGTCGAGCCGCACGCGCAGCCCGACGAAAGGATATATCGCCGCGCCCACCGGCCCGCCGGATGGATCGCCCATCAGCAGGAAGGACGATCCGGCTACCGGCGCGGTTGCTACGAAAACCGGCGGCACCCCGCCCTGGAGGCAGAAATCTGCGCAGGCGCGATGGGCGATGCCGGTGCCCGGCCGCATCAGCCCGGCGTAGCACTGGCCGTCGCAGATCTCCCCGGTGATGCGCCAGCGCCCGAGTTTCTCGACGGCGCGACTGGCGGCGGGAAGCTCGACCAGCCTGGGTTCGGCCGTCATCTGCACCATCTCCAGCGCGCCACGCCGCACCAGCCAGCCCTTCACCTCGAGTCTGCGCCCCTCCCACTCCGGCGGCACGACAACTGGGTATTTGCCGACCATCGCCAGCATCATCGCATGGCCTTGCGGATGGGCGGCATCGGGAGCCACATGCAGCAGGGCGTAGGGCTGGCCGGTGACGGTGCCGCGGAATGTCTGCTCGCCGGCAATCCAGTCCCCGCTGCCGCCGCCGCTATCGTCCATCGTGCGGGCGAGGCCGAGGGCGAGCAGCAGCATTGCGGCCAGGAAGGCCAGGGCCACGCGGGCGATGAAGCCGCGATCGCGGGGTGGCAGGCGGTCGGTCCAGCCAATGAAGAAATCCTCGTGCGGCGCGCTCATGGCAGTTCCAGTGGCACGACCGGCGTGCCCGGCGGATTGGCCCGGCGATCGAGCCACACCCGGCCATCCGCGAGGCGGAGATTGTAAGTCGCCAGCCGCTCGGTGAAGGGGGCGGGCGCGCAGCCGTCGGTCAGGCGATACTGGAAGCCATGCCAGGGGCAGGTGATGCAGCCATCGATCACCCGCCCCTCGCCAAGGGGTCCGTTCTGGTGGGCGCAATGGGCCGAAATCGCGGAGAGCCGCTCGCCATCGCGGAAGATCGCCGCCGCCACGCCGTCGCCAAGCGGCACCGTGATGCCGCTTCCATCGGCGATGGCGCTGGCTGGCCCGGCATCAATCCAGTCGCCGGGTGGCGGAGCGGATGGCACGTTCCGCGCGAGCAGATGCAGCCCGCATACGCCGGCAACGCTGGCGGCCACCACCATCGCCAGCAGCGGATTGGTGGAGGATTGCAGCGCGCCCATCGCGAGGTGCAGCACCGCCAGCCCATAAGCGGCGTAGATCGCCATATGCAGCCGCTTCCACACCGGCGGGGTGAGGAAGGCGAGCCAGAAATCATGGCTTGTCACCGAAAGCGCCAGCATGATCGCCAGCGCGCCGATCCCGAAGAGGATGAAGGGAAAGCCGCGCAGTTGGAAGAAGCTGGTATCGGCGCCCAGCATACCCTCGAAGGGCGGGGTGGCGGCGAAGGCGAAATACCAGCCGAGCACATGCCAGGCGTGCCCAGCCGCAACCGCACAGGTAATCACCCCGAAATGCCGGCGATTATAGAGCAACGGCAGGAACCGCCGGTCGAGCCGCGCCAGCGGGCCGATACACAGCACGAAGCTCAGCAGCAGGAAGGCGCAGCTTCCGAACGCCCGCATCCCCAGCGCACCGCCATCGGGCGGGATGATCGCGGGTTGCAGTGCCGGGCCGAGCCGCATGTAGATCAGCAGATAGGCCACCACCGCGGCCATCAGCACCGCGTCATAAACCAGCTTGGTGCGGCTCCAGCCGACTGGGACGTAGCTTATGCTCATGGTGCCGAAAGCCTGACGGGCGGCGCCTCGATTGGGCCGTTCTGCCGCAGCGCGAGGCTGCCGAGCACCAGCAGCGGCAACACGATCGATAGGCCGACCCAGATGCGCGCATGCGCGGCGCCGAACTCCCGTCCCGCACCCGGCGGGCGCATCCCCCGCCACAGCACCAATGGCCAGAGCAGCACGATCCCGGGGATCAGCAGCGGGCGGAACGCGTAGGCGCCGCGCGCCATGGGATCGACCCGTTCAATCCGCCACAACAGGAACCAGGCGGCAACCAGTAAGCCGACGCCGCCATAGACCTGTGCCGCCAGGATGATCGCGTGTGCCATCAGAAATCCGTCTTAAACCCGCCTTCCGCCTTGCGGGATGCCACGAAGGCGCCGAGCTCCTCAGCCACCGCCGGATCGATCGACGGCGCCTGGTAGGCGGCGAGACATTCCTTCCATACCCCGTTCGCCTTTTCCATCGCCGTCGGGCTCCCCGCCTCCTGCCAGCTCTCGAAATTCCGCCAGTCCGAGAGGATCGGCGCGTAGAACGCGTCGCGATAGCGCGCCTGGGTATGCGGCGTGCCGAAGAAATGCCCGCCGGGCCCGACGTCCCGCACCGCCTCCAGCGCCAGGGTCGCGTCATCGATCACCAGCGGATCGAGGAATTCGGCGACCATTTGCAGCAGGTCGATATCGAGGATGGTCTTCTCGAAGGAGCAGGTCAGCCCGCCCTCCAGCCAGCCCGCGGAATGCATGATGAAATTGCCGCCGCCCATCGTGGTCGCCCAGAGCGAGAACACGCTCTCATAGGCCGCCTGCGCATCCACCGTATTGGCAGCGCAGACGTTGGAGCTGCGGTAGGGAATGCCGTAGCGCCGCGCGAGCTGGCCGCCCACCATGGCCGCCTTCATGTATTCGGGGGTGCCGAAGGCGGGCGCGCCCGATTTCATGTCCACGTTCGAGGTGAAGCCGCCATACATCACCGGCGCGCCGGGGCGGACGAGCTGGGAGAGCGCGATGCCGGCCAGGGCCTCGGCGTTCTGCTGCGCCAGCGCCCCGGCGATGGTCACCGGCGCCATGGCGCCCGCCAGCGTGAAGGGCGTCATGACAACGCATTGGCCCATGCGCGCCATTTCGATGATGCCGTTCAGCATGGGGTCATCCAGCCGCAACGGGGAGCTGGAATTGATCACCGTCAGCAGCGAGGGCTCGGCCAGCAGCTGCGCTTCGGGAATCCCGCGCGCGATGCGGGCGATCTCGATGCCGTCGCGAATGCGCTCGCGGCCGAGCGAATAGGCGTGGAACACCTTGTCGGTCAGCACCGCGAAATCATGCAGGCAGTCGAGATGCCGCACGGACGGGTGCAGGTCCACCGGCTCCACCGGATAGCCGCCGGTGAGGTGGAGGATGTTGAAGCTCTGGCCGAGTTTGATGAGGTTGCGGAAATCGGCCTGGTTGCCGGGCCGGCGCCCATTGTCGAGGTCGGAGCAGTTCGGCGCGCTGGCCATTTGCGGGAAGGCCACCCAATCGCCGCCGATCCGCACGTTATGCGCGGGGTTGCGGGCATGGAGGGTGAATTCGGCCGGGCAGGTGGCGATCGCCGCCTCGATCATCTCGCGCGGGAAGCGCAGGCGGATGGTGCCGGGCTCCTGCGTGGCGCCGGCACGCACCATGATGTCGCGCGCCTCCGCGTTGAGGAAATCCATGCCGATTTCTTCGAGGATGGTGAGCGAGGCGTCGTGGATCGCCTCCAGCGCATCCGCCGAAACGATATCGGTCGCGGGAAAACGTCGGCGCGGCTGGCGGAACGGCTTCTGGTCGATGGGGAAGGGTAGGGCGGTGCGCCCG
>CAIYPH010000623.1 GCA_903928045.1 uncultured Rhodospirillales bacterium | reverse complement strand
GTACCGATGGGCCGCATTGGTGAGCCCGAGGATCTGCCGGGCGCGATCCTGTTTTTTGCCTCGGATGACGCCGCCTACATCACCGGTCAGGTGATCAGCGTGTCCGGCGGTTTAACCATGGCCGGTTGAGGAGACTCCCAATGGACTACACCGACATTCTCTACCGCGTCGAAGACGGCGTGGCGCATATCACCATCAACCGCCCGCAGGTGATGAACGCCTTCCGCGGACAGACCTGCGAGGAGCTTATCCGCGCCTTCAACAAGGCCGGCTGGGACAAGTCGATCGGCGTGATCGTGCTCGGTGGCGCTGGTGATCGCGCCTTCTGCACCGGAGGCGACCAGTCGGCGCATGAAGGCCAGTATGACGGCCGTGGCATGATCGGCCTGCCGGTCGAGGAATTGCAGGGCGTGATCCGGGACGTGCCGAAGCCGGTGATCGCCCGCGTGCAGGGCTATGCGATCGGCGGCGGCAACGTGCTCGCTACCGTCTGCGATCTCACGATTGCTTCGGAGAAGGCGATTTTCGGGCAGGTTGGCCCCAAGATGGGCTCGGTCGATCCCGGTTTCGGCACCGCCTATCTCGCCCGCGTGGTGGGCGAAAAGAAGGCGCGCGAGATCTGGTACATGTGCCGCCGCTACAGCGCCGCCGAGGCGATGGCGATGGGCCTGGTCAATGCGGTGGTGCCGCATGAGGAACTCGATGCCGAGATCGCCCGCTGGTGCGCGGAAATCATGGAGCGCAGCCCGACCGCGATCGCCATCGCCAAGCGTTCCTTCAACGCCGATTCCGAAAACATCCGCGGCATCGGTGCCATGGGGATGCAGACGCTGTCGATGTACTACGCCAGCGCCGAATCCCAGGAGGGCGTGAATGCGCTGAAGGAAAAGCGCAAGCCGAACTTCCGCAAGCACCAGATGTAGCCATGGCACTGCTGGACGCCGAACAGCGCGACATCCAGGCGGTCGCGCGCCGCTTCGCCGCCGAACGCCTCGCCCCTGGCTACATGGCGCGTGAGGCGTCGGGGCGGATCGACCGTGATCTCGTCCGCGAGATGGGCGCGCTCGGGCTGATCGGCGCGGATCTGCCGGAGGATTGCGGCGGCATCGGTGCCTCCAGCGTCACCACCGGGGTGGTGATCGAGGCGGTGGCGCACGCGGATATCAATGTCTCCTACGTTCAACTGCTCGGCTCGCTGAACGGGCAGATCGTCGCCCGCCACGCCGCGCCCGAGCTGGCGGCGCACTGGATCCCCCGCATCGTCGCCGGCGAGGCGTTGTTCGCGCTGGCGTTGACCGAGCCGCGCGGCGGGTCGGACGCCGCCAATCTCGCGGTGGCGGCCCGGCGCGATGGCGGGGACTACGTGCTGTCCGGCGAGAAATCCTCCATCAGCATGGCCGATCAGGCCGATGCCGCGGTGGTGTTCGCCCGCACCGGTGGCCCCGGCGCACGCGGCGTCTCGGCCTTCCTGGTGCCGCTCGATTTGCCGGGCATCAGCCGCACCCGCTTCAACGATCTCGGCAGCAAGGCGGTTGGCCGCGGCTCGATCTTCTTCGATGACGTGCGCGTCCCCGCTGCCTGGCGTCTCGCCGAGGAAGGGCAGGGTTTCGTGCAGGTGATGCAGGGGTTCGACTACAGCCGCGCGCTGATCGGCCTGCAATGCTGCGCCACCGCGCAGGCCTCGCTCGATGAAACCTGGGCCTATGTCACGGAGCGACAGGCCTTCGGCGCGCCGATTGCGCAGTACCAGGGCGTGAGCTTCCCCATCGCTGAGGGCGAGGGGATGATCGCGGCCGTGCGGCAGCTTTGCTACCACACGCTGGCGCTGCGTGACGCCGGCGAGGCACATACCGCCGAGGCCGCGATGTGCAAATGGCTCGGCCCCAAGACGGCGGTGGACGTGATCCACCAGTGCCTGCTCACTCACGGGCATTACGGCTGGTCGCTCGACATGCCGCACCAGCAGCGCCTGCGTGACGTGATGGGGCTCGAGATCGGCGATGGCACCGCGCAAATCATGAAGATGATCGTCGCCCGCGAGCGTGCCGGGCGCGTTTCAGTTCAGCATCTCAACCGCGGCTGAAGACCGCGCGGCAACGAGGGGACGGGTGATGGAGTTTGATCGGGCACGGCTGATGGCGCGGCGCGATGCCGCGGTAGCTTCGGGCGATTGGCGCGATGTCACGCTGCTTCATCACCTTACCCGTGCGGTGGCGACGACGCCCGACAAGACGGCGGTGGTGGCGATCCGCACCGATGGGGTGGAGGGCCGTAGCGAGACGCGCCTCTCCTACCGCCAGCTCGACGACCTCGCCGACCGCGCCGCCGCGGGGTTGGCCGCGCGCGGGGTGGGGCAGGGGGATACGGTCTCGTTCCAGCTGCCGAATTGGTGGGAATTCACCGTGCTGCACCTCGCCTGCCTCAAGCTCGGCGCGGTGAGCAATCCGCTGATGGTGATTTTCCGCGAGCGTGAGCTGTCCTTCATGCTTGATCTCGCCGAGACCTCGGTGCTGGTGGTGCCCGCCCGGTTCCGCGGGTTCGACTATGCGGGGATGGCCGGAAATCTGCGCGCCCGGCTGCCGCGGCTGCGCCATGTGTTCACCGCCGGCGGCAGTGGCGCGGGCGCCGAGCCCTTCGAGGCGCTGCTCGCCGGTGCGCCGCTGGCGCGGGCGACCGATCTCGGGGCGGATGACGTGATCCAGCTGCTCTATACGTCGGGCACCACCGGCGAGCCGAAGGGGGTGCTGCACACCTCCAACACCATGCTGTCCAACCTCGTGCCCTTCGCCGATCGCCTCGGCCTTGGCGCCGATGACGTGATCCACATGCCCTCGCCGATGGCTCACCAGCTTGGCTTCATGTACGGCCTGGTGCTACCAGTGATGCTCGGCGCCACCGCGGTGCTGCAGGATGTGTTCACCGCGCCCGAAATGGCGCGGCAGATCATCCAGGAGGGCGCGAGCTTCACCATGGGCGCCACCCCCTTCCTCAACGACCTGACCGAGCATGTCGCGGCGAGCGGCGCCGGCACGCCGAGCCTCAAAGTGTTCGTCTCGGCCGGCGCGCCGATCCCCCGTGCTTTGGTGACACGGGCACGGCCCACTCTGGGGGCGGCGGTAATCTCGGCCTGGGGCATGTCGGAGAACGGTGCCGTCACCACCACGCGGCTCGATGATCCCGAGGAGAAGGCCACCACCACCGATGGGCTGGCTCTGCCGGGCATGGCGGTGCGGGTGATCGATGCCGAGGGCGCCGTGCTACCGGCCGGGGCCGAGGGGCGGTTGCAGGTGCGCGGCTGCTCCAACTTCGCCGGCTACCTCAAGCGCCCCGAACTCGACAATACCGACGCCGATGGCTGGTTCGATACCGGGGACCTCGCGCGCATGGATGGCGAGGGCTACATCCGCATCGCCGGCCGCTCGAAGGACATCATTATCCGTGGCGGCGAGAATATCCCTGTGGTGGAGGTGGAGAACCTGCTCTACCGCCACCCCGCCATCGCCGAGGTCGCCATCGTCGGCTATCCCGATGCGCGGCTGGGCGAGCGGGCCTGCGCCTTCGTGAAATTGCGCGACGGGGCGGAGCTGAGTTTCGCTGACATGGTGGCGTTTCTCGCGGACCAGCAGATGGCTCGCCAGTATATTCCGGAGCGGCTCGAAATCATGGACGCGCTGCCGCGCACGCCGAGCGGCAAGATCCAGAAATTCCGCCTGCGCGAGACCGCGCGGGGATAGCTGGCAGCGTGCAATCGGCCGGCCAATGGCGTAGATTGGCCGGATCGTTTGCAGGAGCGCGCCATGGCCATCGAACCAGGTAAACCCGGCTTCCCCTTCACCTCTGGCAATGCCCAGCAGGCCATGGAGGAATGGACCAAGATGTTCGGCGCGATGAAGCTGCCCGCAGCGCCCAATATGGAGGCGCTGCTCGCCGTGCAGAAGCGCAACATGGATGCGCTCTCGGCCGCCAACCGCATCGCCCTCGAAGGCGCGCAGACGGTGGCCAAGCGGCACATGGAAATCATGCAGCAGACCATGGCCGAGCTTTCCGAGACCATGCGCGCCCTCTCCTCCACCGATGCGCCAGGCGAGAAGGCGGCAGCGCAGGCCGACCTGATGAAGAAGGCCTATGAGCGCGCGGTGGCCAATACCAAAGAAATGTCCGACCTCATCCAGCGCGCCAATGACGAGGCGATCGGCCAGCTCAACCAGCGCTTCGTCGAGGCGGTCGACGAGATGAAGGCGCTGATGGGGAAGGAATGAGCGGAGCCGCAAGCGTCCACGGCGCGGTTGACGGGTTCGAGGGGCTGTATCTGACGGGTTGGGCAATCGCCCGACCCGATGACCATACGTGTGTGATCGAGGTGCGCGACGCCGCCGGCAACAAGGTTGCTGGCGGGCGGGCCACCCGCTCGCGCCCCGATCTCGCGGCGCTGGGCTATGGCCGCAACTCTTTCGCTTTTCGCATCCCGCTGGCCGGGGTGGTGGAGGCCGCACAGTTCACCGTCACCGCGGACGGCATTCCGCTGCACGGCTCGCCGGTGCAGGCGGGGCGTGGGATATTCGACGGGTTCATCGAGGTTGCCCACGGGCATTTCGATGGCTGGGTGACCGAGCGTTCCACTGGCGCCGCGGCGCCCCGCATCGAGGTGGCGGATGAAGCGGGCAATGTGCTCGCTACCGTCCGCTCAACGATTGCCGCCGATGGCAGTGACCCCTATTTCCGCCCAGCTCGCTTCTACCTGCCCATTCCGGAAAGCTGCGTCGGCAAGCCCGGCGTCATGCTTGCCTTGCAAGCCAATGGCGTGCGCTTCGGCCCGATGTTGGCCCCATTCGTGGCGGTGGGCGGTGCCTTGGTGGAACTGAGCCCAACCCGTTGCACCGGCTGGGTCGGTGCCCCCGACGCGCTCGGCCGACGCTTCACCGTCGAGGCCTGGCGTGGCGGCCGCATGGTTGGCAGTGGCAAGGCCAATCGCCGCACGCCGGAGGCCGACGGGCCCAAGGGCTGGCATGTCGGCTTCGATTTCGCGCTCGACCCGCCGGAGGCGATACCGTTCCGCGAGGGCGAGCACGTCGAGATCGCCGCGTTGAACCGGATTTCGCTGCGGCTCAAGGGGAATGACGCCGAGCTGTTCGGCGGCCCCTTCATGGTCGGCGGAACCGACGGCATGGTCGCCGTTGCCCGCCGCGCCGCCCAGCGTGTGCGCGCGACGATGGCGGACGCCGAGGACCGCGCGATCGCCCAGGCCGCGCTCGCCGCCTATATTGCCACGTTGCGCCAGGCTGAGGGTAGCGCAGCCCTCGCAGTCCCGGCTCCCCTGACCAGTGACGCAACAGGACACCACCTCACCGTGGTGATCCCGGTCTATCGCGGCATCGAGGTGACGCGCGCCTGCATCCAAAGTGTGCTGGCCCACCGCGATGCCAGGCGCGACGCGGTCCTGCTGATCAATGACGCCGCGCCGGAACCCGGCATGGCGGCCATGCTGGGCGAATTCGCCGGGCAGCCGAACCTCGCCATTCTCACCAACCCGGAAAACCTCGGCTTCGTCCGCACCGTTAACCGCGCCTTCGCGGAGTGCCGGAGCGGCGACGTGCTGCTGCTGAACTCCGATACCGTGATGTTCGCCGGTGGCATCGGCGAGATGCAGGCGCTCGCCCACGCCACCCCTGGCATCGCGACGGTCACCGCGATGTCCAACAACGCCACCATTTTCAACTATCCGACGCCAAATGAGCCGGTCGATGCGTTGCCCGACGTGGGGTGGGAGGAACTCGCCGCCGTGGCGCTCGCCGAGAACGGCGGCATGGGGATCGAGGTGCCGACCGGCCATGGCTTCTGCATGCTGATCCATCGCGCCGCGCTCGATGAAGTCGGGCCGTTCGACGAGGTGTTCGGGCGCGGCTATGGTGAGGAGAACGAGTTCTGCCAGCGCGCGGCGGACCTCGGCTACCGCCACCTCGCCGCCGGGGGCGTGCTGGTGGAGCACCGGGAGCGCGCCTCCTTCGGCGCCGAGCGCGATGCGCTGATCGTCACCAACATGGCCGCGCTGGCCGAAATGTATCCCGAATACGATCGCACCATACACCGCTTCACCGCCGAAGACCCGTTGCGCGCCGCCCGCCGCGCGCTTGATGCGCATCGACTGGGCAAGCTGCGTGGGCGCCACGCCTCGGCGGTGCTCGTGGTCGGCAATGAGCTGGGGGGCGGAACGCGGCGGTTCGAAGCGGAGATCGCGGCGCATATCGGCTTCGATGGCGCGCTCCTGTTGCGTCTCGCCGCGGCGCAGGACGGGCGGATCACCCTCACCATCGGTGACCTGAAACTCGGCTTCGCCCCTGACGAGGCGCAAGCGACGTTCGCGTTGCTCGCCGGGCTTGGCATCAGCCGAATGGTCGTGCAGCACGTGCTCGGCTTCACGCCGGGCTTCATAACCGCCATCGCCGATTTTGCCACGCGCCTGCCGACGATCGTCTACCTGCATGATTTCTACCCGGTGTGCCCGAGGGTCACGATGATCGATGCGCTGGGCGCGTTCTGTGGCGGGGCGGACGTCGATCGCTGCGGCCGTTGCGTTGCCATGGGCGGGGCGCATGAGGCATCGCGCACCGCGCGCCTCTCGCCCGCCGATCATCGCGTCCTGTTCGCTCGCCTTATCGGCGCCGCCACCGCCGTCATCGTGCCATCCGCGGACACCGCGCGCTGGTTCGCGGCGATGATGCCAGGCGTCGCGGTGCAGGTGATCCCGCACCCGCATTACGGCGCGCCCTTCCCGGC
>CAIYPH010000622.1 GCA_903928045.1 uncultured Rhodospirillales bacterium | reverse complement strand
TTGCTGCGCATCGAACGCAAGGTGTTGGCCGGCGGGATCGACGACGACACGCGCAAGGCACTCGGCACCGCCGCCGACCATCTCTCTGTCGCCGCCGAGCGCGCGATGTCGGATCGGGCGCGGGAGCTGACCCTGGCGGCCCGCCGCACCGTCCTCGCGCTGCGCGACCTCGGAAAGGATGGCGATATCGCCGGCCAGCTCGCCCGCATTGGCCCGGCGATGAGCCAGGTCGTGCAGCGCTTCTCCGCCGACGGTCTCGAAGCGCGCGACGACGCCGAGGCGGCGGTGGAGGACGCCACCTCCGTGCTCAAGATGGCGGTGATCGGCAGTTTCGCCCTCGCCGTACTGATCGGCGTCCTGCTCGAACGCGCCGTGGTCCCGGCGATCCGCCGCGCGGTGGCCCTCGCCGGCAGCATCGCCGACGGCCGGCTCGACAACCCCATCCGCACCGGTCGCGGCGAAGCCGGGCGGCTGATGGCGGCACTGGCGCGGATGCAGTCCTCGATTGCCGCCAACCTGGCGACGTTGACCGAGATGCACGAGGCCGAGCAGCGCCAGCAACTGGCGCAGGAGGCCACCGTGGCCGAGGCCCTGCGCCATCTCGCCGACACGCTGGAGGACGAGCTGACCCGCGCCGTGCAGACCGTTGCCGATAGCAGCACGGACATGCTCGACCGCGCCGAGGAAATGGCCGGTTCGGCGCAGCAGGTGCACCGCAGCACCACCGAAGTCAGCGGCGCCGTGATGGAGGCCTCGAGCAATGTGGATCGGGTGGCGGAGGTCGCCGCCAATCTTGCCGGCGCCATGCAACAGATCGCCACCACGGTGGCGGGCTCAGCCGATATCACCTGCAAGGCTGTGGCCGCCGGCGAGCGCACCGAGCAGGCAATCCGGCAGTTGACCGATATCCTCGGCCAGATCGGCGCCATCGCCGACATGATCAACCGCATCGCGGGGCAGACCAACCTTCTCGCCCTGAATGCCACCATCGAGGCGGCCCGCGCGGGCGAGGCCGGGCGCGGCTTTGCGGTGGTGGCTGGCGAGGTGAAGAATCTCGCGGTGCAGACGACGCGCTCCACCACTGATATCACCCGCCATATCGGCGAAATCCGCCGGATCATGGATGAGGCGGTGGGCGCCATGGGCGAACTCGGCACCACCGTGCGCGATATGGATGGCATTTCCGCCCAGGTCGTCAGCGCCATCGAGCGCGAGGGCTCGGCGACCAATGAAATCGCGGCGCGGCTGCAAGAAGCGGCCGGTGCGACCCGCGTGGTCTCCAGCCGAACCGCGGAGGTCGCGGACATCGTCACCCGCACGCAGACGGCGGTGTATGCGATGAAAACCCAGTCGGCCGGTATGCGCGCACAAATCATCGCCTTGCAACATGTGCTGGTGAAGGTGGTGCGCAGCGCAGCCCCCCACCTCAACCGGCGCAACCACACGCGCTACCAGATCGACGTCCCGGCACGCATCGACACCCCCTTTGGCACCCTGGAGGCACGTGTTACCGATATCTCGGAAGGCGGCGCCCGGCTGCGGCTGGAGGGCGCATTAGCGGCAGATGTGCCGACCGATGGCACGCTGCATCTGCCATCGCACGCCCCGCTGGCGTTTCAGACGGTCGAGGTGATGGAGGGCGGCTTGCGCATCGCCTTTGCCGCGCATGCCCCAGTTGAGCAGGTGCTCGCCAAGATCGCCGCAACCCATGCTATCGCCGCGTGATCGCCGGTTGGGTTCAGAGGTAGCGGTCGGCAACGCCGATCAGGTTGAGCGGCGTCTCGCCGCGCAAGGCACGGGCGCAGTTCTCGGCGGCCAGGCGTAGCCCGGCCGGGCGGGTCGCGCTGACCGAGGCGGAGTTGTGGGGCGAGCCGATCACGTTCGGCAGTTCCATGAACGGACGGTCCATCGCGAAGCGGCCATGTCGCACCGGCTCGATCCACCAGGCATCGATGCAGGCGGTGAAGCCGGGGTTGGCCTGGAGATGGGCGAACAATGCCGCCTCGTCGATGATTTCTCCACGGGCGAGGTTGATCAGGATGGCGTCGGGCTTCATCCGCGCGAGTTCGCGCGCGCCGATCATTCCCTCGGTGGCCCGGGTCAGCGGCGTGCTGATCACGAGCACGTCGGCAGCGGCGAGGAGGTCGTCGAGCCGGTCCGGCGTGCCGACCCAGTCGGCCTCCGCCTGTCCGCGGCGATTGATCGCGTGGATGCGCATCCCGAAGGCCCGCAACAGGCAGGCGGTGGCGCGGCCGATCGCGCCGTAGCCGAGCACCCCACATACCCCGCCGGCCAGCATGCGGTTCGGGGCCTGCTGGTTGAACTGGCCGTTTGCGAGGTTGGCGTGTTCGACGAGCAGGCGCTTGGCGGCAGCCAGCGCCATGGCGACGGCGTGCTCGGCCATCGGGGCCGCATAGGCGCCGGCATTGCTGGCGAGCGGCACGCCTTCGGGCAGATCGCCGAGCGGGATGAAATCGATCCCGGCCGGCATGAACTGGATCAGCCTCGCATTGGCCAGCAGCGCGGCCTCGCCATCGCGCAATTCGCGCGACGTGTTGGCGGCGAACAGAACGTCGGCCCCGCGCAGCGCGGCGGCGCGGGCGGCGGGGTCGCAATCGGCGAGGTGGATGATGGTTCCCTGATCGCCGATCACGGCGGCGATGAGGGCACGATCGGCGGCTGTCATGTTGAAGCTGACCACGAGCGTTCCGGACATCGGGGCATTCCTGCGAGGTGATGAGATCGATCGGCGCCGCAAATTCTTCTGGCATTGTGGCATTCTCTCAGGTCACCCTCAATTCGTCTCGACGACCGCCTATCCCCAGGGGTGGCCGGCTGCGGCACAAACAATAAGAATGAACCGGGAAGTCCATAAAACGTCGCACAGTCCTGGCCGGCCTCGCCGGCACGGCCGCCTTTTCTGGCCTGACACGGCTAGCCCGCGCCATCACGGCCGGGGTGATCAAGACGGCCTCCTATGAGGTGACGGACGCCACGGTGGACAGCCAGATTTCGACGCTGGCCGATAGCGGGGCGGATTGCCTGGTGAGCGCGTCGACGCCGAAATTCGGCGCGCAGTTGATCCGCAAGGCCTATGACATCGGCTGGAAGCCGCTGCATTGCATGACCAACGTGACGGCCTCGGTGTCCTCGGTGATGAAACCCGCCGGGGCGCAGAAGGGGGTGGGGATCATCACCTCGACCTACGTGAAGGACCCCAACGATCCCGCCTGGGCCAAGGACCCGGCGATGATGGAGTGGCGGGCGTTCGTCGCGAAATATGGCGCCGATCTCGACGCCAATGACGTGAACTGCTTCGTCGGGCTCGGCTACGCGCGCACGGCGGTGCAGATGATCAAGCAATGCGGCGATGACCTGTCGCGCGAGAACATCATGCGACAGGCGGCGAATATCCGGGATCTCGACGTGGGCGTGCTGTTCCCCGGTATTCTCGTCAACACCAGCCCGACCAACTACCGGCCGATCCGGCAGATGCAGTTGACGCGCTGGAACGGCGAGTTTTGGGAGGTGTTCGGCGGTCTGCTTCAGGGCGCCTAGAACAGCGATTCGGGGTCAGACCTCGAGGATGAGGAGGGCCTGTCCTTCGCTGACAGGTTCCTCCTCCTTCACGAGGATTTCCTTGACGCGGCCGGCTTTGGGCGCCTCGACCGGGATCTCGGTTTTCATCGCCTCGAGGATCAGCAGAACGTCATCCGCGGCGACGCTGTCGCCAGGGGCGACCTCGATTTTCCACACGCGGGCGTCGATGTCGGAGAGGACTCGCAGGTCAGTCATGTCGGTTCTCGCTGAGGTCGGGGAAAAGATCGGTCATGGCATGTAGGGAATCCAGGGCACGCCGATCTGGGTGGCCAGGATGCGCTGGGCGTCGCGGACGAATTGGACGAGTTTGCGGCGGGTTTGGCGGGGGTCGATGATGTCTTGTCCGGTGGCTTCGGCGGTGCGGAAGGGGGAGGCGATGGCATTGAGGCGGGCTTCGATCTCGGCCTGCTTGGCCGCCGGATCGGGGGCGGCTTCGATCTCGCGGCGATAGGCGGCGGAGACGCCGCCCGAAATATGCATCGAACCCCAACTCGCCGAAGGCCAGGCGTAGCGGCGATACATGCCGGTCGGGCGGTGATGGCACTGGCCGGCGACGCCGAAGACGCGGCCGACCACGATGGTGATCCAGGGCATGCGGCTGCTGCACACCGCGGTGAGTAGCCTGGCGCCGGCGCGCTCGATGCCCATGCGCTCCGAGTTGGGGCCAACCATGAAGCCGGGCTCGTCGCACAGCGAAATCAGCGGCAGATGGAAGGTGTCGGCCAGCGAGATCAGCCGCATCACCTTGTTGCCCTCCGCGACGTCGGTCGAGCCGCCGTTGAAGCGGGGATTGTTGGCCATCAGCGCCACCGGGTAGCCGTCGATGCGGGCGAGGCCGGTGATGCGGGCGCGGCCGTAGAGGGGGGCGATTTCGAAAAACGAGTCCTTGTCGACGACGTGCTCGATCAGCTTGCGGGCGTTGTACGCCTGGCGCGGATTGCGCGGCATCAGCGACAGCAGGGCCTCTTCGGCGCGATCCGGGTCATCCGTCACCGGGGCGCGGGGCGGCATCTCATCGACCGAAAGCGGCATGTAGGAGAGGAAGCGGCGGATCTGGGCGAAGGCATCCGCCTCGTTCTCCGCCAGATTATCCACGCAGCCGGAAATCCTGGTGTGGATCTGATCGCCGCCCAGCTCCTCCTTGGTGATGTCGATGCCCAAAGCCGCCTTCACCACCGGCGGGCCGCCGGGGAAAATCTGGCTGATCTCCTTCACCATCACATTGAAATGGCCGAGGCAGGCGACCACCGCGGGAATTCCGGCGACGGACCCCAAGACGGCGGATGCGACCGGCACCTTGGACAGCAACTGCACCTCGTACTGCGTGTACGAGTTCCCGTCCGGCAAATAGGTCCGGCCGGCCTCCTCGAAGGTGCGCACCGAGCCGCCGGCGCCATCCTGCAAGCGGATGAAAGGCAGCCGCCATTCCAGCGCCCGCTCCGACGCCCTGGGCTCGCGGCCCAAACCGCCCGACATGCCGCCCGAACCGCCCCGCACCGTGAAGTCGCCGGCAAGAACCACCGCCTTGCGGCCATCCAGCGTCAACATGCCCTCGACCGTCGGCTTCGGGGTAAACGCGGTCAGCGTCGCGCCGTCATACGTCGCGCTGCCGACCAGACCGAGGAACTCATCGAAACTCCCGGGGTCGGCCAGACCCTCAATGCGCTCGCGCGCCGTGAGCTTGCCGCGGGCGTGGTGCCGCGCCACATTCTCGGCGCCGCCCATGGCCTTGGCCAGCTCCATGCGTCGGTTGAGCTCGTCGACTTCTTTTTGCCAGGACATCTTGGTTTCCTCCGGTCCGTGCCGCGGGGGGACGATGGCATGGTGGGGGGAATTGGCAACTCCCCCTTGGCGCGGAGGGGCAGGGAAGCAAGCGCTTCTTTTTTGGAAAAAAGAAGCAAACAACTTTTATCCGGTTTGGGGGGAGTTTTCCGGGGACGGGCTGGTATTCGATAACTAATCGAAATGATATGGGCGTGCGTTTCCCGGGATGGGAGTGCGCTTGTTTTTGAATTTTTGGGCTTCG
>CAIYPH010000621.1 GCA_903928045.1 uncultured Rhodospirillales bacterium | reverse complement strand
TGACGGCCCGGACGGACGCGCCAGCCCCGCCGCCATCGCCGCCGTGCCCGCCACCGCCGCCGAAAGCATCGACCGAGATCCCCATGCTGCCGGCGCTGGTCACCGTCAGCCCGAAGTTCGACAGAACAGCCCTGGCGCTGCCGCCCGTTCCGCCCTGCCCTCCGGTCCCGCCAGTCCCGCCTTCGCCGCCGGTGCCGCCGGCGCCCCCGCGTCCCGCGGCGCCGCCAGTGCCGCCCGAGGCGACCGCCTGGAAGTTCCAGCTTCCGCCGCCGGAGAGCGTGCCCTGCACGTGATCCACCTGCGCGGTCCCAGCCGCCCCGTTCCCGCCGCGGCCACCCGCGCCACCGCTGCCCGCGTGGCCTCCAAGGCCAGTCGTGGTTATGGTCACCCCGCCCATGCCGTCGGACGCCGAGGAGGCGCTATCATACCCGGCATAGCCACCGGTTCCACCGTCGCCGCCGGCTGCGCCATTGCCGCCGTAGGCGGTCGGGCCGAGCGGCGCCACCCCACCGGTCAGCGGGTCGGTGTCACCGAGTTGAACGGTCGACAGCGTGACGGTGACCTGGCCGCCGCCGCCGCCCGCGCCGCCCAGGCCACCCAAGCCGCCGCGGCTATAGTCATATCCGCCGATTGTGTTGGCCGTCGCGGTTCCGGAAGCCCCGGCGAAACCATGTCCGCCGAAGCCCCCGCTACCACCCTGCCCAGTGGGCACCAGGGTGAGCGCCGCCGCGCCAGTCAGTGAAAAGGCTGGCGTGGTCTTGAGATTCGCCGGTGCCAGGGCGAACCCCTGCCCCGCACGGCCGGCAGTGCCGCTGCGGGTAGTGGCGGTGCCAGCATGCCCAGCGGCACCGGTGGTGCCGAAAAGGGGGTAAGTTGAGGGCTACGAGCCGTGCTGGCGTCAGATATGTCAGTGTCACGATACATCCTCCCTAAGGGCACCGCACCGCACCGGTCGGATGCAGGGATGCAGTTATTGAAATTAAACCGTCGTTAACACCCCTGTTCCCCCGCTCGCAAGCGATCTCACCGAATATTGATGCCGCCTTGCCGCAGGTTTTCCGCCGCGCTGAGCGAGGGCGAAGGGTCAGGCGCCCGCGGCGATGTCTCAATAAAAGTTCTTAATTTGTTCTTGACTCCCGTCCGTCCGCCGCCTATAGTCCCATCGCTCGCAACCCCATCAGCAAAGGCCCCTCTCGATGTCGACCGCCCCCTCCCCCCAATCGGACCCGATCAGCGCCCTGATGCGCCGGCTCGCCGTCCTGCTGGCGGGCCTCCTGGGGTCCATTCTGGCCGATCTGCTCGCCGAGCGGGATGGGCTTCCGGCCGGTGATGCGCGGCGCGCGGCGGTGATGCGGCGGATAGTCGCGGTGCGGCGCCTCCAGGCGCTCGCCGCCGAGCACGCGAGCCCGCCGGAGAACGCCGCCGTCGAACTCGTACTCATGCCCGCCCCCTGGCGTCTGCTACATTCCCTGCGGCTGGGCTGTCGCGTCGCGCGCGGCGCCCATACTCTGGCGATGCGCGGTGACCGGCTCCATCCGCGCCCGCTCCACCCGCCAAACCCGCGCCTCGCCGGCCCCGCGCGAGAGGCAACCGCCCGCAAGGCGGCGCTGGCGCGCGCC
>CAIYPH010000620.1 GCA_903928045.1 uncultured Rhodospirillales bacterium | reverse complement strand
TGGCCGCCCAACCACCGCCTCACCGGCACCGCCGAAAAGCGCCTGGAAGTGATGCAAACGCTCGACCAGCTCGGCGCCGGCTTCACGCTCGCCAGCCACGACCTCGACATCCGCGGCGCCGGCAACCTCCTCGGCGACGAACAATCCGGCCATATCCGCGAAGTCGGCATCGAGCTTTACCAGCAGATGCTGGAAGACGCCGTCGCCGATCTCCAGGCCGAAAAAGGCCGCCAGCGCCCCGCCGATCGCGACTGGTCGCCCAATATCGGCCTCGGCCTCCCCGTGCTCATCCCCGAAGCCTATGTGCGGGACCTCCCGGTCCGCCTCGGCCTCTACCGCCGCATCGGCGCCCTCTCGTCCGACGCCGAGCACGAAGCCATCGCCGCCGAACTGGTGGACCGCTTCGGCCCCCTGCCCGAGGAGGTGGAAAACCTCCTCCACGTCGTCGCCCTCAAACGCGCCTGCCGCGAGGCGGGGGTGGAGAAGCTGGACGCCGGGCCGAAGGGCATGGTGCTGAGCTTCCGCGGCAATGCCTTCCGCAACCCCGCCGGCCTGATTTCCTGGCTGTCCAAAAAGGGCGGCGGCCTCAAGTTGCGGCCCGACCACAAACTGGCCCTGATCACCGAGATGACGGTGAAGCAGCGGATCCGGACAGCGCGGGATTTGGTGGCTGACCTTAATCGGCTGGCCGCGCAGGCGAAGGCGGCCTGAGGCGGCTGGCCGGATGGTTCAGGAAATGAGGCAAGGGGGCAACGCCCCCCGCTTTGCTTCCCGAAAACTCGGCTGTTCAGTGCCACAGTAGCTTCGGCACTGCGCTCGCCAGCAGTGCCCCCCCTGACGCAAGCAGCAGCAGAAGGATCATCCGGCGGAATCCGGCGTCGCTGAAGCGGCGGTAGAGGCGGGCGCCGAGCATCGCGGGCAGGATCATCAGCACGGCGGCGAAGGTGAACATGCCGAGGACGTCGGTCGTGATCAGCCCGCCCGCGAGGTAGGCGGCCAGCGTCAGCGTGTGCATGGTGAGGTGGAAGGGCTGGAACATCGCGCGCTGGCTGTCTTTGTCCCAGCCGCGCAGTGCGCACCACAGCGTCGGCACCGGGCCGGAAAAGCCGCCGAGGCCGCCCATCACGCCGCCGGCCCAGCCGGCGACGGCGTCGGCGATGCGGCCGCCGAAGGTGAAGCGGGGCAGGTCGCCGGCCAGCATCAGCGGGCACCATACGACCATGAGCGCGCCGAGGGCGGCCTTGAACACCGCGGGTGGCACGTGGGGCAGCAGATACGCGCCAAGCGGCACGCCGATGGCGCCGCCGAGGATGAAGGGCAGGGCGCGCCTCGCCTCGAAGCTGTGCCAGGCGACGCGGATCGACATGGCCTGGCCGAGCAGCGAGCAGCCGACCACCAATGGCCCGGCGATATCGGGCGGCAGGGCCCAGACCCAGAAGGTCATCGCGACCAGGCCTAAGGCGAAGCCGGAGAGGCCCTGGACGAACCCCGCCGCGACGGCGCCCGCCGCGACGAGGAGATAAGTGTCCAGCGCCTACTTCACCGACGAGAAGGCGGTGGGCACCAGAAGCTGGTTGGAAACGTTGAAATTGATGGCGCCGTTCTTCTCGGTCTCGGCGCGCACGGCGAGCCACTCCGGGTCGGTCGCGAACTTGCCCCATTTCTCATCGCGCTCGGCGAGCGATTCCCAGGCGAGGAGGTAGGTGAGGTCGTTGTTGGATTCGCCGACCAGCGTGGTCCAGAACCCGGCCTGGCGGATGCCGTGCTTTTCCCACAGCTTCAGCGTGTGGTTCTGGAAGCGGGCCAGCAGGTCCGGCAGCTTGCCGGAATAGGTGCGGTAGATGCGCAGCTCGTAGATCATGCGGAAGTTCCTCGTTTATGGGCTTTCAACGGCCCGGGACGGGTCTATCGTGGCAAGAAGCGCCAGCGGAGGGAAGTGCATGCACGTCGTCGTCATCGGAGCCGGGATCGTGGGGGCCGTCTCGGCGGTGGAACTCCTGCGCGACGGGCATCAGGTCACCATCCTTGAGCCCGGCGAGCCTGGCGGCGAGCAGTCGGCGAGCTACGGCAATGGCGGCTGGCTGTCGCCCTCCTCGGTGCTCCCGGTCAGTTCGCCCGGGTTGTGGAAGAAGGTGCCGGGCTATCTCGCCGATCCGCTGGGGCCGCTGACCATCCGCTGGTCTTATCTGGTGAAAGCGCTGCCCTGGTTGACGCGCATGTTGACCTCGGGTTGGACCTGGGGGCGGGTGCGCAAGACCTCGCTCGGCCTCGGCCCGCTGGTGGCCGGCGCGCCGGAACTGCACCTCAAGCTCGCCACCGAGGCGGGGGTGCCGGAGCTGATCAAGCGAACCGGGCAGCTCTACATTTTCCCCACCCGCAGGGACTACGAGGACAGCAAGACGAGCTGGGACATCCGCCGCGAGCGGGGGGTGAAGACCATCGAGGTGGATGAGAACGAGCTGCGCCAACGCGAGCCGAACCTCGATCGGCGCTACACGTTCGCGCTCTATTGCGACGATGGCGGCCACTGCAGCAACCCCGGTGCCTATGTCGCGGCTTTGGTGCGCCATGCGGAATCGCTGGGCGCCAAACGCGTCACCGGCACCGCCGAGCGGTTTGAGATCGCGGGTGGCCGCCTTAAGGGCGTGGTCTCCGGCGGCAAGCTGGTCGCCTGCGACGCCGCGGTGATCGCCGCCGGCGCCCACTCGCGCGATCTCGCGCATCAGGCCGGCGATCGCGTAGTGCTGGAGACCGAGCGTGGCTATCACGCGGTGATCGAGAGCCCCGAGGTGCAGCCGCGCACGCCGATCATGCCGTCCGACGGTAAGATGGTGCACACGCCGATGGAGGCCGGGCTGCGCATTGCCGGGCAGGTGGAGATCGCCGGGCTGGAGGCGGCGCCGAACTGGAAGCGCGCCGAGGTGCTGCTCGACCACGCCCGCCGCACCTGGCCGGGCCTGCCGAAGGACTTGCCGCCAGAGCGCGTGAAGGTGTGGATGGGCCATCGACCTTCGACGCCGGACGGCTTGCCCTGCATCGGCCGGGCGTCGGGCTGCAAGGAAGTGGTGCATGCCTACGGCCATGGCCATATCGGCCTCGCCGCGGGCGCGATGACTGGAAGGCTGGTGGCCGACATCATCACTGGTCGTCCGACACGGATTTCTATCATCGCGTTCGATCCCGCACGGTTCAATTAATACGTTGATGCGCAGCCGCCTCTTCAGACGGCCTGGTACCGGAGTTTTCCGCTGACTAGTATACTCTGGCCTGCTGCCATTTCCGTGGACACCGAGGTTAGGTGTTTAACATCGTGCTGAAAATCCTGTGGCGGCGCGGCGTGATTTTTGATTGTCTGTAGCCAGGCGTTGGATGGAGCAGCGGTGATGCGTGGAAGCGACGCTGTGGTTGGAGCACTGTTCAGCTAGGTGGACTTGGAGAAGCGGGTACGGCCGGATCATCCGCTGCGCGAGAGGTAGCTCAGGAAATCTGGACAGTCGGATAAGTGGCGCGCGCGTCCCTGATCAAGCAAGCTTGCTTATGAACAGGAGCGACAATGAGCAGACGACGTTGCCGGAACCACACACCGGCCTTCAACGCGAAGGTGGCCTTGGCGGCCATGAAGGGCGACAGGACGCAGGCCGATCTGGCGCAGCAGTTTGACATCCACCCCAACCAGATCACGCAATGAAAGGCGCAACTGCACGAATGCGCTGCCGGTGTATTCGGTGCAGAGGCCTGCATCGACGCACCGACACCTCCGGTGGACCTGAAATCGCTGCATACCAAGATCGGAGGGCTGGCGCAGGGCCGCAAGGCCTACCCGTATCACCTGCGCAACCTGGCGGTGACGCGGCCGAACCACGTGTGGGCCCTGGACATCACGTATATCCCGATGCCCGCGGCTTCGGCTACCTCGCAGCCGTGGTCGACTGGTTCAGCCGCCGCGTGCTGGCGTGGCGGGTATCGATCACGATGGAGGCCGCGTTCTGCCTCGAGGCCGTGACCGAGACGCTGGCCCGGCTTGGAAAGCCGGAGATCTTCGACACCGAGCAGAGCAGCCAATTCACCAGCGGCGACTTAACCGGCCTGCTGCTGAAGCACAACATCGCCATCAGCATGGACGGCGGCGGCGTGAACGGGATGCGCCAGCCACTTATCCAAACCGGAATGCTGTTCAGACGACCGAGGCCACCTCTCTTCCCCAATGAAGCAGCGATCACACGACTGATCGGCGCCCTCCCGCTGGAGCAGAACGATGAATGGCCCGTCCAGCGCACCCGATATATGACACTGGAAACCATCGCACCGCTCAGCGATGATACGGCCGTCGGACTGCACGTGATCGCAGTTTGAAAAGGATGCCCGACGCCGCTCGCAATTACTGCCATGGCCACCACGGGGTGGCTACTGCAACACGCCAAGGGACACGATCCAAGTGGATCGCCGACTTTACCTACATCTGGACCGCGGAAGGTGGGCTTTACGTTGCTGCGGTGGTCGATGAAGGCGGATATGACGGCACATGTCAACGGCGGTCTGAATCCCGGCCATCGGGGCGGCGTAAAACCAGGCCAGTGCGGATGATGCAGCGTGGGATGGCA
>CAIYPH010000619.1 GCA_903928045.1 uncultured Rhodospirillales bacterium | reverse complement strand
TGTAGCGCGACAATGAGCGTGAGCGGTGCGCGTCAACTATCTTGAGCGCCTATGGCCGCCGATCCATTGGCTGATTTCGGCTGACCGTCAAGGCAAAACCGGCGGCGTGCCTATCGATGCCAGAGCGCGGATCAGTCCCGGCCGAACCCGCGCGGCGGGACGATCGCTTGCAGTTCACTGAGGTCCAGATCGCAGATCGCGCGCAAGGCCTCGGCGGTCGCGCTGTCCTGAAGGCTGTCGGGCAAGCTTTCCAGCCAGGCGGCGAACTCAACCTGCGCCTGCACGAGGCCGGCGACGTGGTCGTCCCATCGGCGGGCGCGGCCGCGGTGATCGGCCGGGCGGCGGATGCGGATGACCGGCACGCCCGGCGGGTGGGCGGCACGATGGCGGGCCTGCCGTTCGGCGTCGGTCATGGGTCTTTCACCAATCGATTTACGCGGCATGATTTCCACTCCCAAACGTGACGTCACGAAACATCGACGGCATTCCCAGACTTGCCCACCGGTCTTTTCGTGAGCTTTGTTTCGGCGGATTTGCGCCGGTAACTGTCGGTGTTCATCTCCAGGATGATGGAGTGGTGCACAAGGCGATCGATCGCGGCGACCGTCATCGCCGGGTCTGGGAAGATCGCGTCCCAGGCGCCAAACGGCTGATTGGCGGTGATCAGTAAGGACCGCCGTTCGTAACGGGCACTGATCAGCTCGAAAATCACGCTGGTTTCCGCCTGGCTCTTCTGGACGTAGGACAGATCGTCGAGGATCAGCAGGTCGTATTTGTCGAGTTTCTCGATCGCGGATGCCAGTTTGAGTTCCTGGCGCGCCGTTTGGAGTTGCTGGACGAGGTCGGTCGTGCGGGTAAACAGCACGCGATAACCGGCATCGATCATGGCATGGCCGAGGGCGGCGGCGAGGTGCGATTTGCCGACGCCCGGCGGGCCGAACAGCAGAATGTTCGTTCCCTGATCGAGCCAGCTGTCACCTTCCGCCAAAGCGGTGACCCGCGCCTTACTGATCGAGGTGACGGCGGTGAAGTCGAAACGGTCGAGGGTCTTACCCTCGGGCAGTCTGGCCTCCAGTAAATGCCGGACGGTGCGCCGCCGCGCCCGCTCGGCGATCTCGTGTTCCATTAACGCCGCGAGGGTTTTCGCGGCGGGCCAGCTCTCGCGGTCGGCGGTTTCGGTCAGCGCCGGCCAGAGCCGGGCGATCGTTGGCAGACGGAGTTGGGTGAGCAACATCGGCAGACGGGCGGCGTCAGTGGTCAATGTGTTGGTCATGACACCACCTCGGTGGCGGCCAAAGCGATCAGCCGGTCGAAGGTGGTCAAAGACGGCAGGATCACCAGGACCTCTGGCGCGGCCGCCGCCACGGGCGTGAACCGGCGCATCATCGCCGTGAGATCGGGCAGTTCGCCGGCATCGAGCCCGGCATCGATCGCGGTGGCGAGATCGGCCTCCACGCCGCGATCGTGCGCGAGGGCGAGCAGGCCAACCATGGTGCGGGCGGCGTCACGCGCGGAACCTGCCGCGATAAGCGCCTCCCACGCGCGCCGGTAAGCGGTGCGTGGCCAGAGAGCATCGCGATAGGCCAGATTGGCTAGAGCCCCCGGTTTGGCGCGCAAAGCGGAGATGATGTGACGGTAATCGACGACGTGGACCGCTGTGTCCGTGCCCTTGGGCCGGCGTCCTCGAGGCAGGGTGAGGACGAAGGAGCCGCCGAGATAGGCCTCGATGCGATCGTCGTGGATGCGCAGATGCAGGCGATGGCCGACCAACCGGCTCGGCACGGTATAAAAGACGTGGCGGCACATGAAGCCTGAGGCACTGGTCACGCGGACCGTCATCGCCTCCCAGGTCATCGCCGGCGCCATTGGCAGAGGCCGGAGGACGGCGCGTTCGGCATCGATCATGGCGGCATGCCGGCGGTTGTGTTGGCCGATGACACCGGCGAGAAAGGCGCGATAAGACTCGAGATCGTCGAAGTTTGGCGATCCACGCAGCAATAACGCCTGCGCGACGCGCGTTTTGACGTGACCGTGGCGGCTCTCGATGGCGCCGTTCTCATGCGCGACGCCACGGTTGTTACGGGTCGGCACCATGCCGTAATGCGCGGTCAGTGCCGCGAAGCGCCGGGTCAGGTCCTCGGCATCCGGCATGGCCAGATTGCGGAAGGCCGCCGAGAGGCTGTCGCTGCGATGTTCCAGGGGAATTCCGCCCAGCAGGCGCAAGGCGTTCTCCAGACCGCTGGCCAGGGCCGGGTAACTCTCGCCGCCCAGGATGACCTCGGCATGTTCGAAGCCAGAAAAGGCAAGCGCGAAATGGTAGAGCCGGTGTTCCAGCTTCTGGCCGCCGACGATGACGCCGAGGCCGTTCGCGTCGGTGAAGTCGGACAGGCCCATGCGGCCCGGCTGCTGGATTTGCGGGAACATGACATCGCGATCGGCGCCATGCAGGGCTTTCCACTCCACGATCCGCCGTTCCAGCGTGCGCCGGAACGATGGCCCGATGCGATC
This sequence comes from uncultured Rhodospirillales bacterium, assembly GCA_903928045.1. Next base: position 5,233 of record CAIYPH010000619.1, on the reverse strand, counting down.
GGGATGACGGCGTTCCATCTCATCGAACAGGGTGATTGGACGTAGGCCGGGTGCTGCCACCAGCAGCGGTAGGATCTCCTCGTCCCACAGGCCTTCGAGCGGATCGGGCCGGGTTCGCCAGGTCCGCCGCTGCTTCTTCGTGCTGGGCGGCCGGGGATCGAGGTCGATGCGCCGGGCGGTCGCGACAGACAATCCGGCTTTGGCGGCGGCGGTCGTCTGGAGATGGTCAGTGCGTAATCTCATGTAGGTCCTCACCTGTTGGTCGTTGATGTTTCTGCCTGGCACCGGCGCCTCCGATCATCGGAGGACACCAGGCCAATCAGACCCACAGGTGAAGCAAATGCTTCGGTTGGAGAGCCGGCTCTGGTCGGGCTACGCCCTCCCGCCGCCGGCTCTTCAACCGCTCAGGATAATTGACGCTGACCGCTCAAGATAATTGTCGCCGGGCACGCAACCTTGGGATCCGCGAGCAGGAGTTCATCGACCTCGGTGAAGATCACCCGATCATACCAATGCGTCATGCTGGCGCAGAATAGCGCGTTGAATTGCACGCGATTCCCGGGATCGCGCCCCGTGGCGGGCAAACGCAGAATGGTGCACCCATCGAACGCGGCGGTGCCGCCGTTATCTGCTCCATGGTCAATCACGTAGCAATGCTCGGCGCCAACCTGGCCCGCATAGTGCCGGAGCCAGATCGGCAAAGAAGGGGCTGTGCGTCCCACTGCGGTCACCACAGCCACGCGCGGCCGTTCCGGCGCGAGGGTCACCGGCCGGGGAGCCGGCGTCGGAAACCGTGCGCCATCCGCGCGCGTGATCACCAGGTTCCAGATCGAGACACCCAGCAACCTGGTGTCATTGGTGTTGGACACGGAAATCGGGGCACGTGCCAACGGGCAGGCGATACCGATTTCGAGGCGGTGCCCCCCTGTGAACGCCACGACAGGCGCGACAAAGTCGATCGCCCGGGTTTCGCGCACTGCGCCGGTCCAGACGGCACGGCCGTTCACGGTGATCCCGACCACCTGATGATCGATGATTGGAGGGAGGATAAATGGCGCGAGAACGAGCGAGAAATGATAGGTCGCGGGCGCCATCCCGTCGAGGATGATCCGGCTTTCCCTCCCGTCCGACCACCGCCCATGGACCTCCGGCTCCGACCACCCCTCCATTTCGACCAGACGACCATTGCCGCCCGTGGCGAAGCGGATTTCCAGGCGTTCGATCGCCGCCTGCCGATCCGCGCGGTGCGGCTTTGCCGCTGCCGGCGGAGCGCTCCATCGGCCGGCCCGCGCCATCTCCCGCAGAATGGGCGACAATCCTGCGTCCGCTACCCTTGCCATTGCGGCATGGCCGCGGTCATTCGGGTGGATGCCATCAAGGCTGAGATCGTCTCGCAACCGCGGCGGTGTGCCGGCCTCGACCATCGCGCCCGCGAAATCCCACACCGGGACCCCCTGCGCCGCCAACCCGCGCAGTTCCGCGATCACCGCCTGTCGCGCCGCCTCGCTCTCCGACGACATCGACCGCCACGCAAGCGGCGTCGTCAGCACCGGTAAGCATCCCAGCGCCACCGCGTCATGCGCCATGTCGAGCGCCAAGGCGAACCCGTGCTGCCATGGAGGCCGGGCTTGCTCGCCGCCAAAATGGTCATTCGGTGACAGCGGGGCGATCACCAGCACATCCGGCCGAACCACTGGAAGCAGCGCCCGCGCCGCGCGATGGAACCGGGCCGCCGGCGCCCCGTCATGCCCAGCATTGACGAAAGCCACCGGTCGATCCGGCCGAGACAGGGCCGCCATCAGCCGCAGGCCCCAGGCGGCGTAGTGCGACCGGCTATCCCGCCCCCGCGTGATACTGTCGCCCACGCACATCACCGTAAGTCCCGCCGCGCGCGTGCGGTACTGCACCGCGACCGGGGCGAGAAACCCATACGGGACGGCGCGTTCCATCGGCATGGGCCGGCTGACCCAGTCGCCGTCCTGATGCCACGCCTCGATCCGCCGCCCCTTGCCTTGATCACTCGCCGCGAACGCCGTGAACGCCTACGGCCCGATCACAATGCCGCGTCCGCCGTCCCGCAGGAATGTGCGCGTCATCAACCAAGGCAATCCGTCATCCTCGATGGGCGCGATGCTGGCGAGCCGCATCCAGTCCGAACACGCGAACACCGGTTCATCCTCCGCCGCCGGCACGATAAGGCGGCTCTCGCCGCCCGCGAAAGTCACCCGTTTCCACCCGGCCTCTGTGCCAGGCGCGGAAGAAGCGGCGATGCAGGCGGCGGAGACCTCATACGGCGTGGGCGCGTCATTGCCGTAGACCAGCCGCACCATGTCGAAATCGGCTTCGAGCTTCTGGGTGATGGCGTAGGTGCAGTGCCCCGCGAGCGGGCCGAACGGTTCAGGGAACAGGCGTGCGGTATGGGTATGCCCCATGCCGAAAGCAGTTCGGCCGAGCGCCCCCACCAGGCGCTCGGCCGAAACGGTGTAAGTGCCGGTTCCGCTCAGAAGAACTTGATGAGCTGACGCACGTTCGGCGTCGTTTTCATCACGGCATAGGCGTCGTTGATTTCCTCGAGCTTGATGTGCCCGGAGATCAGGTGATCAAGCTTCAGACGGCCCTGCTTCCACATGTTGAGCAGGCGGGGCATGTCCACGCGGAAGCGGTTGCCGCCCATCGAGGTACCCTGGATCTTGCGGTCGGAGAGGAAATCCGCCCCGTGCAGCTCGATCTTGGTGCCGAAGGGGATCATGCCGATGATGGTGGCAAGTCCGCCCGGCTTCAGCATGGCGAAGGACTGCTCGGCGGTGGTCTTGTTGCCGAGCGCCTCGAAGGAATACTGCACGCCGGCGAAGCGGTTCTTGGCGCCGCCGAACATCTCCTTGATTGCCATCACCGGATCGACGTTAGAGGCGTTGATGGTGTCGGTCGCACCCATCTGCAGCGCCACTTCGAGCTTGGCCGGGTTGGTGTCGATGGCGACGATGCGCTCGGCGCCGGCAAGGGCCGCACCGTTCACCGCGGAGAGTCCGATGCCGCCGCAGCCGATCACCGCCACGGTGGAGCCGGGTTCGACGCGGGCGGCGTTGAACACCGCCATCACGCCCGTCACCACGCCGCAGCCCACCAGGGCCGCGCGATCCATCGGAATGTCCTCGTCGATCTTCACGATGGCATGCTCATGCACGCACATCATCTCGGCGAAGGAGGAGAGGTTCATCATCTGATGGACGACATTGCCCTTCCACGACAGCCGGCGCGAGGCACCAGGCACCAGCTTCACCTCGGTGTTCTCGCAGAGGTTCATCTTGCCTGTGACGCATTGCGGGCAGTCACCGCAGAACACCGAGAGGCAGGTGGTGACGTGATCGCCCTTCTTCACGTAGGTCACGTCCTCGCCAACTTCCTCAACGATGCCGGCCGCCTCGTGGCCGAGCACGCAGGGCAGGGGGGCCGGGTAGAGGCCTTCCATGAAGTGCAGATCGGAATGGCACAGGCCGGAGAAGGCGGTGCGGATCAGCACTTCGCGCCGCTTCGGCTTGGTGATCTGGATGTCCTCGATGGTCATCGGCGTATTCGGGGCGTGCAGGACGGCGGCGCGCATCGTTATTTCCTCCGGTTCGATGGTTGGGGATGAGCCTAGGGTGCTTCGCCCGTGCTCGTCCAGATGGGATGGTTACGCCCGGTTGAGATGGGCGAGAATGCCGCGGAAGGCGAGGTCATAGCCAGCGACACCGAAGCCGGTGACGACGCCCTGGCAGCCGGTGGCGATGTCCGACGGCAGGCCGCGGCGGGCGGGGTTGGAGATATGCACCTCGAAGGTCGGGAATCTCACCATGCCGAGGGCCGCCACCAGCGCGCCATAACCGCGAGTGAAGCCGGAGGGGTTGAGGATGGCGGCGTCGAACCCCTCGTCATGCGCGGCGTGCAGACGGTTGATCACCTCGCCCTCGATATTGGAGAAGAATATCTCGATCTCGATGCCCAGCGCGGCGGCGTAGCGCTGGATATGCTGGTCGTATTCCGGCAGCGTCATCTTGCCGAAGATTTCGATCTGCGCCTTGCCGCGCATGTTCATGTTGGCGCCGTGGATCACCAGAACCTTGGTCATTGCTTCGCTCCCCTTGGATGTGGCGGCGAGATTAGAGCCTCCATTGTCCCCGGCAAGCGCGCATTGACGCCGCGGCCGCCCGGCCGGACACTTCACGTCCGCCTCGGGGGAAACCACATGCAACGCCGCGACCATATCGACGCAATCGCGGCGGCGACGGTGATTGCGCTGACCGCGCTTTGGGGCATCCAGCAGGTGGCGGTGAAGGTTGGCGTCGCGGGCGGCATTTCGCCGTTCCAGCAGGCAGCACTGCGCTCGGTGGGGGCGGCTATCTGCATCTGGCTATGGGTATTGCTGCGCAATGGCAGGGTGGCGGCGCTGGGCCTGTTCCGGCTTGGCCCGGCCTGGCGGCCGGCGGCGCTGCTCAGCGTGTGTTTCGCGCTGGAATTCCTGCTGCTATTCCCCGGCGTGCGCCTCACCACCGCCTCGCGCGGCGTGCTGTTCCTCTATACCGCGCCCTTTTTCACCGCGCTCGGCGCCCATCTGCTGATCCCCGGCGAACGCCTGCGGGCGCGGCAATTCTTGGGCCTGTTGCTGGCCTTCGCCGGCGTCGCGCTGGCCTTCGGCGAGGGGCTGGTGGGCGGCGGCGGCGATCTCAAGGGCGATGTGATGTGCCTCGCCGCCGGCGCCATCTGGGGCACGCTGACGGTGATCGTGAAGGCGAGCAGGGCGCTGCAACAGACGCCGCCGGCGAAGGTGCTGTTCGCGCAACTCACCGGTTCAGCCCCGATTCTGCTGGCCGCCGTGCTGCTGTTCGGCGAGCCGCTCTGGCCCACCGGCACTACCCTCGCCTGGTCGGCCGTTCTCTACCAGACCGTGATCGTGGCGACCGCGAGCTACCTCATCTGGTACGGCCTGCTGGTGCGCTACCCCGCCGGCAAGCTTGCCGGCTTCACTTTTCTCGCCCCGCTGTTCGGCATCCTTGCGGGACATTTCATGCTGGGCGAACCTGTCTCCGCCCTGCTGTTCGCCGGGCTCGCCGCCATTGCCGCCGGGCTGCGCCTGGTGAATTCCCGCCCTCCTGAAAGGACCTCCGCATGAGCGACCTGCCGATCCTGACCCAGCGCCGCATCGAGGCGGCCTTTGCCAAGGGCATCTACGAGGAGATGAAGGCCGAGCTCGGCG
>CAIYPH010000618.1 GCA_903928045.1 uncultured Rhodospirillales bacterium | reverse complement strand
GTGATCTCGGCGGAGGACGTCGATGCCACGGTGAAGCACGGGCTCGGGCTGCGCTGGTCCTTCATGGGGCCGCTCGAGACGATCGACCTCAACGCGCCGGGCGGCCTCGCCGATTATCTCGCGCGTTATGGCGGGCTCTATGCCAAGGTGCAGGAGGAGACACAGCCGCTGGCGCTGACGCCAGAGCTGGTCGCCGGGCTCGATGCCGCGCGCCGCGCCGTGCTGCCGCTCGAAGGCCAGGCGGCGCGGCAGGCATGGCGCGACCGGCGGCTCATGGGGCTGCTCGCCCACAAGGCCGGGCAGAGCGAGACGTAAGCCGCCCTCTCAGTAGAGCGGCGCGGCGTGCAGGTCGAAATACACCCAGTAGGGCCAGTTCTCCGGGAATTCGTAGAGCGGCGTAAGGTAGCGGGTGTGGCGCTCGGGCACCGTGTTGGTGATGCGGAAACGCAGGCTGCGTCCCTCACGCATCAGCCGGGACTCGAGCGCGGTTTCCGGCGCGATGGAGAAGGGGCGGCGGCAGCATGCCTCGTCCTGCGCCAGCACCACCGGGCCGCACACCAAAGCGGCGCGATGCGGGTGCTGGCGATCGACCGGCACGGCGCGCAAGGCCATCGGCAGGCTCGCCTCCACGAGGTCGCCGTCCTGCCATTCGCGGTCGATGCTTGCCCATTGACCGGGCACGCAGGGCACGGCGGCGGGGATACCGTTCACGCGGATCGTCATCCCCTCCGCCCATGACGGCACCCGCAGCCGCAGCGTGAAACGAGCGGCGCGGGGCAAAGCGAGGCGCAGCCGCGTCGCCTCCTCATGCGGGAAATCGGTGGTCTGGGTGAGGCGCACATCGGTGCCGCCCACCGACCAGGTGACCTCGGAGGGGACGTAGAGGTTCACGCACAGCGCGTCCTCGGCGGCAAAGTAGATGAGGTTGTGGTACTCGGCCATGTCCTGCAGGTAGGAGCCGGCGCAGCACGGCCATTCCTGCCAGTAGCGCTGCCGCGTGCCGCCGGCGATCGCGTAGTTGCCGTAGTAATAGGCCTTGCCATCCGGCAGTGGCGGCAGGGCGCCGCCGATGGTGTTGATCAGCAGCCGCTCGATCCAATCGCCGAACCGCGCCTCGCCGGTGAATTGCATGAGGTAGCCGGCGAGTTTGAACCCGGCCCAGGCGCCGCAGGGCTCTTCGGCGTGATAGGTGCAGCGATCGAGCGAGCGGCCGAGGCTGCCATCGGCGGGCATCAGCCGCTCATCCGGGCCGAAGCCGCCGGTGGCGTAGCACTGGGTGGCCTGGATGAAGTCATGCCCGTTGATGCAGATATCGAGAAACCGCTGCTCCCCGGTCACGGCATGGGCCATGGCGGCGGAGGCCAGGGAGTTGACGTGGCTATAGGCATGGGCGGGATGGATCACCGGGGGCGACGCGCTTTCCGCCAGCGGGCCCCAGAACGCCTCGTAATGCCATTCGGCGGCGAACTCCCGGTAGAACACGTCGCCGGTGAGCGTGAAGGCGCGGTAGAGGTTCTCCGAGAGCGTGTACCACTCGGAGGTATCGCCCGGCCCGGCGCCCCAGAAATCATGCCCGTCGGCGGGGGCGCGGGTGCGATCGAAGGTGCGGGCGGCCCAGGCGGCGGTCAGGCGCAGCGTCGGCAACGCCTCGGGCTCGCCGGCGTATTCATGCAGATCGAGCAGCCCGCCGAGCAGTTTCTCCCAGTCATAGAGCCGCATCTTCGCATTGCCGTCCGCGGGCAGGGTTTCGCGCCAGCCGGCGAACAAAGCGCGGGATTTGGCGATCAGCGCGGCATCGCCAGTGGCGCGGCCGAGGCGCGCGAGCCCGCCCATGATCTGGCCGAAGACAACCGAGGCGCTCGCCGAGGACCAGCCCTTGAGGTCCTCGCCCGGGGCGGGCAGCCCGGCGGCGCGGCGGAAGCCTTTCAGCAGGGAGTCGGTGTCGATCCCGCCATAGAGCGAAGCGGCATGGGCCACCTGCGCCTGGTAGCGGCCCGGCAGCAGCCGCACGCCCGCATGGTCGAATGATCGCAGCGCCGCCATGGCCGGAACTCCCTCACGTCGCGCCGAGCGTGCAGGAATCCGGCCCGTGCGGCAACCGTCAGAGCACCGACATCCGATGCATCGCGGAGAGGGATTCGCCGGGCGGGATATGCAGCAGGCCCGGCTTCTCCCGGAAATCCCCCGCGAAATCATGGGGGCTCGACATGCCCTGCCACGGCTCCAGGCAGAGGAAATCACCGCCGCGGCGCATCCAGATGCCGAGTTGGGGGAAGTTCTCCCAGGCGAACATCAGCGTCGGCGCGCCCGGGGCGGAGTAGCGCAGCGAGGAGGAGGCGGGCTGGTCGAGGATGATGGCGTCCTCGGCGAACAGGCCCTCGTGCAGATCGAGCACATGGCCCTGGATCGGCGTCGGCAGGCGCTCCGGGCGCAGCAGCCCGTCGGGGCTGACCCGGCGGATCGGCGCCGGCTCGCCGCGCGAGAAGGTCAGCCGGTGCACCTCCTTGGCGATGCCAGGCTTGATCGGCCAGTTGAAGGCGGGGTGCGCCCCCATGCTGGCCGGCAGCATCACATCGCCGGTGTTGGTGATGGTGTAGGTCACCTCGAGCCCCTCGGCGCCGATCCGGTAATCGACATCGAAGCGGAAGGCGAAGGGGTATTGCGCCCGCGTCGCCGCGTCATCGCGCATGCTGAGGCGGCAGTGATCGGCGCCGTGCGACACCCAGTCATAACGGCGGGACTTGGCGAAGCCGTGCCGCTCCAACTCGTAGCTCTGCCCGTCCACCGTGTAGTGGTTGTCCTTCACCGTGCCGACGATGGGGAACAGGATGGGCGAGTGGCGCGGCCAGGCCGGCAGGGCCTGCCAGATCAGCTCGGTGCCATCTTCGGTCACGAGGGAGCACAGCTCCGCCCCCTCCGCCAGGATGCGGGCGGTCAATCCGCCGCCGCTGATGCTATGATGGTCCATGCTGTTTCTCTCCGCGATTCGCCGCAGGCCGGAGCATACACGCGATCCCCGCGCATTTCCCTGGTCAGTGCCGCTGATCGCGGGGCTCGATGAGGTGGCGTTCGATGCGCCGGTGACGTTCCTGGTCGGCGAGAACGGTTCGGGCAAGTCCACTTTGCTGGAAGGCATCGCCGCGGGGATGACGGCGGTGGCCGCCGGGCGGCACCAGATCGCCCATGACCCGACCTTGGTGGCTGCGCGGGAGTTTGCCGCCGGCTTCCTGTTCATCCGCCGCCGCCATGCCCGCACCCGGCTATTCGTGCGCGCCGAGGACGTGTTCGGCTTCACCCAGCGCGTCACCGATGACATGGCCGGGCTCGCCGGGGATGCGGCCGAATTGGCCGGTTCTGTGCGCGGCGAATATGGGCGGCGCCTCGCGGTGGGGGCGGTGAGCGGGCAGCGCGGCGCGCTGGCGGCCGCCTATGGCGAGAACCCCGATGGGCGCTCCCACGGCGAAACCTTCCTCGCCGTGTTGCGCCGCCGCCTGGTGCCCAATGGGCTCTATTTCCTCGACGAACCGGAAACGCCGCTTTCGCCCAGCCGGGTGCTGGCGCTGATGGCGCTGCTCGCCGAGCGGGTCAGCCAGGGCTGCCAGTTCGTCATCGCCACCCATTCGCCCATTCTGATGGCGCTCCCTGGTGCGGCGATCATGCTGGCCGAGGAAGGGCAGCTGCGGCCGGTCGAATGGGGCGAGCTTGACCATGTCCGCGTCACCCGCGCCTTCATGGCCGACCCCGCCTCGGTTTTGCGAAAGGTGCTGGGATGAACGTGACGATCCGTGACGTGCGCAAGGATGACGGCAAGGCGATGGTGGCGGCCAATATCGCCTGCCGCGCGCTGCATGCGCCCTGGGTGGAGCCGTTCCAGGACATCGCGGGATTTCGCACCTGGTTCGACGGCCTCGCCGGCGGGCGGCGGCGCTCTTTCATTGTGGAGGAGGGCGCACGGCTCGCCGGGGTGATCAACCTCAACGAGATCGTCCGCGGCCCCTTCCTCAGCGCCTATCTCGGCTACTACGCCTGGGTGGGCGGGGGCAGGGGGGTGATGACCGCGGGGCTCCGGCTGGTGATCGCAGAGGCCTTCGGGCCGATGGGGCTGCACCGGCTGGAGGCCAATATCCAGCCTGCCAACGCCCCCTCCATCGCCCTGGTGCGCCGCCTCGGCTTCCGGCTCGAAGGTTTCTCGCCGCGCTACCTGAAAATCGCCGGCGATTGGCGGGACCATGAGCGCTGGGCGCTGCTCGCTGATGACGATGTTGCATCGGCGGCGGAAAGGGGTTAGCAGGGCGGCGGGCCACGCCCCCCCACCGGGGCGCCATTTCTCTGCGAGGGGAACCATCTGATGACCAGCGCCGTGACGCCGAACCTGCGTCCGCTCAACCCCAATTTCTCATCCGGCCCCTGTGCCAAGCGACCGGGCTTTACGCTCGATGCGCTGAACGGCGCCATGCTCGGCCGTTCCCACCGGGCCGCCGCCCCCAAGGCGCGGCTCAATGAGGTGATCACCCGCTCGCGCGACCTCCTCGGCATGCCCGCCGACTGGCGCCTCGGCATCGTGCCGGCGTCCGACACCGGGGCGGTGGAGATGGCCCTGTGGTCGCTGCTCGGGGCCCGTCCCGTCGATATCCTCGCCCATGAAAGCTTCTCCGAGGGCTGGGCGACGGACGTGGTGAAGCAGTTGAAGCTCGCCGACGCCCGCGTGCTGACCGCGCCTTATGGCCAGTTGCCCGATCTCACGCAGGTCGACCCGGCGCATGACGTGGTGCTCGCCTGGAACGGCACCACCTCCGGCGTGCGCTATGACAGCGCCGACTTCATCGCCGCCGATCGCGAGGGGCTGGTGATCTGCGACGCCACCTCGGCGGCGTTTGCGATGGAGTTGCCCTGGGACAAGCTCGATGTCGTCACCTGGTCCTGGCAGAAGGCGCTGGGCGGTGAGGCGGCGCATGGCATGCTGGCGCTGTCGCCGCGCGCCGTTGAACGCCTGCTGGCATACAAGCCGGCGTGGCCGCTGCCGAAGATATTCCGCCTCACCTCCGGCGGCAAGCTGATCGAGGGCATCTTCAAGGGCGAGACCATCAACACCCCCTAGATGCTCTGCGCCGAGGATGCGGTGGACGGGCTGCGCTGGGCCGAGAGCGTCGGCGGCCTCAAGGGAATGATCGCGCGCTCCGAGGCCTCGCTCGCCGCGGTCTCCGCCCGGGTTGCCGCCAGCGATTGGGCGGGCTTTCTGGCCGAGGTGCCGGCGCAGCGCTCCTGCACCTCGATCTGCCTGAATTTCACCACGCTCGCGGCCGAGCTTCAGGCGGATGTCGCCAAGAAAATGGCGGCGCTGCTTGAGAAGCAGGGCGTCGCCTTCGATATCGGCGGCTACCGCGACGCGCCACCGGGCCTGCGCATCTGGGCCGGCGCCACCGTGGAACCCGCGGATGTCGCCGCACTGCTTCCCTGGCTCGACTGGGCTTATGCAACCGTGACGGCGGAGGGCTGATCCATGGTCAAGGTACTGATTTCCGACAAGCTTTCTCCCGCCGCCGTCGAGATTTTCCGCAATCGCGGCATCGAGGTGGACGTCAAGACCGGGCTCTCGCCCGCTGATCTGCGCGCCATCATCGCGGAGTATGACGGGCTCGCGGTGCGCTCCTCCACCAAGGTGACGCGCGAGTTGCTCGAGGTCGCCGAGAACCTCAAGGTGGTCGGCCGCGCCGGTATCGGCGTCGACAATGTGGACGTGAAATCCGCCACCGCCCGTGGCGTGGTGGTGATGAACACGCCCTACGGCAACGCCATCACCACCGCCGAGCACGCCATCGCCATGATGTTCGCCCTTGCCCGGCAGATCCCGGAGGCCTCGGCCTCCACCAAGGCCGGCAAGTGGGAGAAGAACCGCTTCATGGGCGTCGAGCTCACCGGCAAGACGCTGGGGCTGATCGGCTGCGGCAATATCGGCTCCATCGTCGCCGATCGCGCCCAGGGGCTGAAGATGCGGGTGATCGCCTTCGATCCGTATTTGACGGAAAAGCGGGCGCTCGATCTCGGGGTGGAGAAGGTGGAGCTCGATGACCTCATCGCGCGCGCCGACCTCATCACGCTGCACACGCCGCTGACCGACTCCACCCGCAACATCCTCTCCCGTGAGGCGCTGGCGCGCACCAAGAAGGGCGTGCGCATCATCAACTGCGCCCGTGGCGGCTTGGTGGACGAGGCGGCGCTGGCGGATGCGCTGAAATCCGGCCACGTCGCCGGCGCCGCGCTCGATGTGTTCGAGACCGAGCCCGCCACCGACAGCCCGCTGTTCGGGCTCGATAACGTGGTCTGCACCCCGCATCTGGGCGCGGCCACCGCCGAGGCGCAGGAGAATGTGGCGTTGCAGGTGGCCGAGCAGATGAGCGACTTCCTACTCACCGGCGCGGTCTCCAACGCCATCAACATGCCCTCGGTCACCGCCGAGGAGGCGCCGCGGCTGCGGCCCTATATGGAGCTGTGCCGCCTGCTCGGCTCCATGGCCGGGCAGCTCACCCAGTCCCGCGACGGCACGCTGAAGCGGGTGACGATCGAATACGAGGGCCTCGCCGCCAAGCTCAACCATCGCCCGCTCGATGCCGCGGTGCTGGCTGGGCTGATGGGGCCGATGAGCGAGGGCGCCAACATGGTCAACGCCCCGGTGCTCGCCCGCGAGCGCGGCATCGACGTCGCGACCGTGGTGCATGACCGGCCCAGCGAATACCAGACCCTGGTGCGCCTGACGGTGGCGACCGAGCAGGGCGAGCGCAGCCTCTCCGGCACGCTGTTCGCCGGTGCGCGGCCGCGCATCGTGGAGATCAAGGGCATTCGGGTGGAGGCGGATTTCGCGCGCCACATGCTCTACGTCACCAACCAGGACAAGCCCGGCTTCATCGGCCGCTTCGGCGCGACACTGGCCGGTGCCGGCATCAACATCGCCACCTTCCATCTCGGCCGCGCCGATCAGGGGGGCGATGCGATCTGCATGGTCTCGGTGGACGAGAAGGTGCCGGAGGACGTGCTGGAGATGGTGCGCACCCTGCCGCTAGTGATGCAGGCCACCGCGCTCAACTTCTGAACACAAAAACGCCGCCGCCCGGGGCTCCCCCGGGACGGCGGCGCTTCAGTGGCTGATCAGGTGGCGTTGGCTTTGTCGAGGATCGGCTGGAACGCCTCGGTGGCCTTTTTCAACTCGGTCGCCGCATCAGCGCCGCCGACGATGTTGGTGAGGCCGACGCCGATGGTGTCGCGGAACTCGGTGACGGGCACGATCACCGGCAGGCCGGCGCGCGCGATGCGCAGGCTGGTCAGCGTGGCATCGAACCAGTCCTTGGGGAACTTGGCGTTGGCCAGCACCGCCGGGTCGTTATAGGCCGACGCGCGCGGCGGCGTGCCGGCCCCGGCGCGCAGGATCTCCTTCATGGAGTCCTTGCCGGCAGCGAACTGGCAGAAATACCAGGCGGCCTTCTTGTTCTTGGCGCCGGCAGGCACGCCGATGCCATCGATGAAGGTAGCGGTGTTGTGCGCGAAGGGGCCTTTGGGCACCGCGGCGAAGCCGACCTTGTCCGTTACGCGCGACTTGGCGGGATCGAGGAGCGGGGCGGAGAAGCCGATGCCGTCGAGCCACATCGCGGCGCGGCCCTGCATGAAGGTGGTCTGCGCCTCGTTCCAGTTGAAGCCGACCGAGCCCGGCGGGCCGCAGTCGCGCATCAGCTTTTGGTAGAACTGCGCCGCCTCGATCGCCTTGGGGCTGTCGGTGAGCAGCTTTTTGCCGTCCGCCGTCACGGTCTCCTGGTCCCAGCCGAGCAGGAACGTGTCGTAGAGCACCACGTTGGCGTTCTTCAGGCCGCGGCCGACGAAGCCGTAGACGCCCTTGGCGGGGTCGGTCAGCTTCTTCGCCATCGCGTACAGCTCGTCGAAGGTCTGCGGCGGGCCGCTGAAGCCGGCCTCGGCGAACAACGCCTTGTTGTAGAACAGGATGAAGAGATCCTGGTTGTAGGGGATCGCCGTCATCTTGCCGTCGGCGGCCTGGCCGACATTCATCGAGGGCTTTGAGAAATCGGCGAGGTCGAACTCGGGATTGGTGAGCGTCGCGTCCTTGATGTAGGGGTTGAGGTCCTCCATCCAGTGCGCCGCCTCGACCTGGCGCTTCTGCACGTGCATCGCAATCTGCAGCACGTCGAAGCCCGGCCTGCCCGAGGCCATCTCCAGCGCCGCCTTTGGCCGCTGCTGCTGCTCGGGGATC
>CAIYPH010000617.1 GCA_903928045.1 uncultured Rhodospirillales bacterium | reverse complement strand
CTCAAACAGCAGCACCGCCCCCGGCACGGCGATCGCGACCCTCGCGACCATCGCCCATCCCGCCCTGCCCACGTCAGCCGGCACGCTCGACATCACCGGCTTCACCGGCGTCCCCCTCACCGCCGGCACCCGCTACTGGATCGAACTCACCGACACCTCCACCGGCGTCACCTGGACCACCACGCAGGACCTCTCGGGCACCGGCGTCAGCGGCCAGTTCGTCAACAACTCCTACGCCTCGCTCGCCGACAGCGCCGCCGGCGCCCCGCGCATGGACGTCACCGTCGCCTGCTTCGCCGCCGGCACCCGCCTCGCCACCCCCCATGGTGAAACCGCGGTTGAGCGCCTCCGCACCGGCGACCTCCTGCGCACCCACTCCGGCCGCCTGGCCCCGATCAAATGGATCGGTCGCCGCCGCATCGACTGCCGTCGCCATCCCCGGCCGGAGCAGGTGCGACCCATCGCCGTCGCCCCAGGCGCCTTCGCCCCCTTCTGCCCCTCCCGCACAGTACTGCTCTCGCCCGACCACGCCGTCTTCGCCGACGACGCGCTCGTCCCCATCCGCCACCTCGTCAACGGCGCCACCATCACGCGGCAGAGCGTCGCCAGCGTCACCTATTTCCATATCGAGCTCGACCAGCACGACATAATCCTCGCCGCCGGTCTTCCGGTCGAATCGTACCTCGACACCGGCAACCGCAACGCGTTCTCCAACGCCCCCGGCCCCACCGCCCTCCACCCCGACCTCGCGCCGGAAACCCGTTCCCGCCTCGCCCGCGCCATCTGGGCCGTGCGCGGCTACGCCCCCCTCCTGGAAGACGGGTCCGCCCTCGCCAAACTCCGCCGCTGCCTGCACGCCCGCGCCCTGGCCCTCGGCCACCGCCTCGCCACCGCCCCCATGCGCATCCGCGCCGGCGGGGCCGACCTCACCCCCCGCCCGCTCGGCGCTGGCACCTATCGCATCGACCTCCCGCCCGATTGCCACAGCGTCAGCCTGCTCTCGCCCTCCGCCCGCCCCGTCGAAACCACACCAGACTCCGCGGATCACCGCCGCCTCGGCCTCATGCTCACCAGCCTGACCCTGCGCGCCCCCGGCTACCGCCGCGACCTGCTCGCCGACATCATCGCCTCCGGCCTCTACCCCCTGGAAACCGCCGGCCCCCGCGCCTGGCGCTGGACCAACGGCGCCGCCCACCTCTCCCTCCCCACCGATCCCCCCACCCCCCGCTTCCTCGACCTCACCGTCGCCGCCCAGCAGCCCTGCTGGCGCCTTGGCACGGACGATGTGGAGGATCTGGCGGCGGTGCTGGATTGGCCTGGTTGAAAGAAGCAAGCGCTTCTTTTTGAAAAAAGAAGCAAAAACTTTTCGCTCTTATTGCGTCATCTGTTGAGATCTGCGATTCTACTCCCCGGCGTCAGGGGAACATCTCAGGTATGGACAAAGTGGCGTGTGGGCGGTGGCTTGCCGGGATTGGAGAGCTCGATGGCGCCCAGCGTATGCGCGCGCTTGCGGCTTTGACTGGCAGCGAGGCTGAGTGCCTGGGTGCGGCGCGGCAGCGGTCCGCTGATGCAGGTGCGACTGTGCCGAGCG
>CAIYPH010000616.1 GCA_903928045.1 uncultured Rhodospirillales bacterium | reverse complement strand
GCGATGGCGTTGGGGAGTTTGTCGTAGGTGGCGCGGGCGCAGAACAGGTCCAGCACGTCGTCATCGACCATGGCGGCCATTTTGTCCCACTCGCCGCGGCGGGAGGCTTCGTGGAGTTTGACGCCGAGATCGCTGAGGCCGTGGATGTCGAACACGCCGCGATAGGCGGGGGTGGAGCCGTAGAAGGCGACGCGGTAGCGGATTTTCTCGGAGGCTTTGGCCACGGCGGCCTCGTCGGGGCCGGTGGCGACGAAGCCGCCGCCGGTGACCTCGAAGGCGTCGAAGCGCTTGTCGCGCTTGGCGAGTTCCTCGGCGAGGAGGGGGCGGACGATCTGTTCGACGTATTTGCGGGTGGCGAAGCCGTGCAGGCGGACGCCGTCGCAGTGGCGGGCGGCAGCCTTCTGCATCTCGGGGCCGACGGCGGCGATCATCACCGGGACCATGGGGAGGCCGGTGGGCTTGGGGGAGAATTCGGGGGTCATCAGGGTGAAGTTGTAGAACTTGCCCTTGAAGTTGAGCTTTTCTCCGGTTTCCCAGCAGCGCCAAATGGCGCGCAGCGCGCGAATGTATTCGGACATGCGAGGCGCCGGCGAGATCCATGGCACGCTGAAGCGGCGTTCGTTGTGGGCCTTCACCTGGGTGCCGAGGCCGCAGACGTAGCGTCCGCCCGAGGCGGCGTTGAGGTCCCACGCCAGGTTGGCGACGATCATCGGGCTGCGCGGGAAGGCGATGGCGACCGAGGTGGCGAGCTCGACGCGGCTGGTGGTGACGGCGGCCATGGCGAGCGGGATGAACGGATCATGCGCGAGTTCGGGCGTGGTGACGCCGTCGAACCCGTCGGCTTCGGCGCGGGCGGCGGCGGGGCCGCATTGGCGCCAATCGGCATAGGGCAGGCTGGTGTTGACGCGCATTGGCGCTTCTCCCGGGTTTCGTTGCCCGATGTTCGCGCGGCGGGGGGCTTCTGTCTATCCGTGCTGGAGGGCGGCGCGCAGTTTGGCGGCCTCGGGGGCGGGGATGAGGCCTTCGCGGAGGAAGAGGTCGATCAGGACCAGGTTGACGTTGAATTTGAAGGCGTCGGTATCGCGGACGGCGGCGAGCACGTCCGCGATTGGCCAGAGCGCGAAGCTCTCGACCTCGCCGTCGGCGGGGGTGGGGGTGAAGGTTTCGGGGAGGTCGATGTCGTAGCAGTGCAGGACGTCGCGGCGCAGGCCCTCGGGGCGGTCCATGGCGTAGCTTATGGTGCAGGTGAGGCGGGCGGTTTGGGCGAGGTCGAGGGGGATGGCGGCTTCCTCGGCGGCTTCCTTGATCCAGGTCTCGAAGGCGGTCAGCCCGGCCGGGGTGCCGCCGGCGACGATATGGTCGAGCTTGCCGGGATCGAGCGCCTTGTCGGCGGCGCGCTTGGCGACCCAGAGATGCAGGCCGTCGGCGCGGCGGACCAGGCCGTTGGCGTGGATCCCCTCGGCCATGATGCCGAAGACCGGCAGGGCGCCGCGGTCGATGGTGGTGAGCGCGGGGCCGCCGGGGGTGGCGCGCACATCGAAGGCCTCGGCGCGATGGCGGCCGTAGCCGCGGGCCGCGACGGCGCGGGCGATCGCCGGGAGAGCCGCGGGGTCATGCAGGGTTACGCCGGCCGGCCCGCGTGTGATCGCGGGGAAGCCGGCCAGGACGTCGGCGAAGGGGGGGGCCACGTAGCCGACCGTCGCGCCGCTGATCAGGAATGGCAGGCGGGCGCCGGGGAGCACGGCGGTGTTGCAGGCGCGGATATGGCGGAGGAAGGGGGACATGCGTTGCGGGTAGCGCGTATCAGCCATCCCGCCAATCGCGCGCCTTTCATTGCAGCCGGGCGCGTGCCACATCCCATGCCATGAGAAGCATGGCCGCCCAACCCCAAGCCGCTCCGGCGGCCAAGATCAACCCGCCTGGCGTGAATGAGCGAACCGGGTTGCAAACGATCCTCTCCCTTCTCCCCTATCTATGGCCGCGTGGGGATATCGCCTCGCACACCCGCACGGTGATCGCGGTGGTGTTCCTGGTGGCGGCCAAGGCGACCAACGTAATGGTGCCGCTGGCCTATGCCGCGGCGGTGGACGCGTTGACGCCAAGGAACCTGCCGGGCGGCACGGCGCTGATCGTCATCCCCGCCGCGCTGATCCTGGGCTATGGGCTGTTGCGGGTCTCGGCCTCGTTCTTCGGGGAGTTCCGCGACGCGATTTTCGCCACCGTGCAGCAGCGCGCGGCGCGCACCGTGGCGCTGGGGACGTTCAGGCATCTCCACGAACTGTCGCTGCGGTTCCATCTTGACCGCCAGACGGGTGGTTTGTCGCGCGCCATCGAGCGCGGCACGGCGGGCATCCAGGTCGTGCTGCGGATGGCAGTGTTCAACGTGCTGCCGACGCTGCTGGAAGTCGGACTGGTGATCGGCATCATCTGGACGATGTTCGACTGGCGGTTCGCGCTGACCACCGGGGTGGCGATCGCCTGCTATCTCGGCTTCACCGTCACCTACTCGGCCTATCGCGTGCGCGTGCGCCGGACGATGAACGAGAGTGACAGCGAGGCGCAGACCAAGGCGGTCGACAGCCTGCTGAACTACGAGACGGTGAAGTATTTCGGCAATGAGCGCCACGAGCAGGCGCGGTTCGATGTCGCGCTGGCGCGATACGAGAAGGCGGCGGTGAAGAACCAGGTGTCGCTCAACATGCTCAACCTCGGCCAGGCCGCCATCATCGCCACGGGGCTGACGGTGGTGATGCTGCTGGCCGCCCAGGGGGTGCAGGACGGCAGCATGACGGTCGGCCGGTTCGTGATGGTCAACACCTATCTGATGCAGATCTACCAGCCGCTCAACATGCTCGGCTTCGTCTACCGCGAGATCAAACAGGGACTGATCGATATGGAGACGATGTTCCGGCTGATGTCGCTGAAGCAGGAGGTGGCGGACAAGCCGGGGGCGCGGGCATTGAGCGACGTTAAGGGGGCGGTGGCCTTCGAGGGCGTTCGCTTCGCCTACCGGCCGGACCGGACGATCCTGCATGATGTGTCCTTCCGGGTGGCGCCCGGCAAATCGCTGGCGATCGTCGGCTCCACGGGGGCGGGCAAGTCGACCATTTCGCGGCTGCTGTTCCGCTTTTATGATGTGACCGGTGGGCGGGTGACGATCGACGGCCATGATATCCGCGACATCACCCAGGACAGCCTGCGCGCGGCGATCGGCGTGGTGCCGCAGGATACCGTGCTGTTCAACGATACCATCCGCTACAACATCGCCTATGGCCGCCCCGGCGCCACCCAGGCGGAAATCGAGGCGGCAGCGCGGATGGCGCAGGTGCATGATTTCGTGCTGCGCCTGCCCGATGGCTACGACACGCGGGTAGGCGAGCGGGGGCTGAAGCTCTCCGGCGGCGAGAAGCAGCGCGTGGCAATCGCGCGCACGATCCTGAAGAACCCGCCGATCCTGATCCTCGACGAGGCGACCAGCGCGCTCGACACGCGCACCGAGCAGGATATTCAGACAGCGCTGCGCGAACTCGCCGCACACCGCACCACGGTGACCATCGCGCATCGGCTGTCCACGGTGGTGGATGCGGATGAGATCATCGTGCTCGACCAGGGCGTAGTCGCCGAACGCGGCACCCATGGCGAGTTGCTTGCCCAGGGCGGGCTCTACGCGCGGATGTGGGCGATGCAGGCGGAGGCGACGGAGGCAGTCGCGGCGAAGTAGGGGCGGGCTAGGGGAGAAGCCCCAGGTTTTGCACCCGCATGCTGCGGATCATGCCCTGCGCCGCGGCGGCACCACTGGCCGGGGCGCGCGCCGGTTCGTCTGCTGGCTGCAGTGACATAAAGCTGGCGCCGGCGGGGAGTTTTTTCGGCGGGTCCGGTGGCGTCGGCACCTCTTTCGCCGCAAAAGCGATCAACATCGTGTTGGTGTTGGTGCTGCCGGCGGTTGCGGCGGCACCGCCTTTGACGTGAGCGACCTGGACGGTCGGCCCTAGACTGGCCGACCGGGCGATCTTGAACTCTACCGTCGAACCGAAGACTGGGCCCTGGTGCTCTTTGCCCGAATCGTCCTTCCACTTGATCCCCTGGCCATTGATCGAAAATCCGGCCGCGATCGTGTCGGCGATCCCGAGATCGCCGGTGAGGAATGTCGGGTCAGAGTCATTGGTGGTCTTGCAACTTTCCAACTCGTCGAGCTCGTAGGTCACCGTCGTGGTGAAAGTGCGGGTCTGCGTGCCGCTCATATCGCCAGAAAGGGCCAATGTCAGGGTCGAGCCGCTGGGGCTGAATGGCACGGTCAGCCCGACCGATGGATCGCGGCCGCTGGTATTCTCCACCTTAAGGGTCAGATCCAGAACGGCGGAGTAGCCGAGGAGCTTCCCCTTGGTGTCTGGGTTTGTCTCGCGCGCCGTCTTGGCTGCGGCAATTTCGCACCGAATATGTTGGGCGATTTCGTTCACCGTCACCACAGGGGTCTTCCCGGCGGGTGTGGGAAACGTCGGGGTGCCGCCGCATGCGGCCAGGCTCAACAGGGCAGGCAAAGCCGTGGCGACGGCGGGACGGAGCATGATCACGTTGGGATCTCCCGAGGCTGTTGCGATGGTCGCAATCGTATTGTTTCGAATGTTGGGCGTCGATGCCCCGGTCGTCAATCCCCGTCCGATCGGCGGTAGTCCCGCGATCTCACGCCTTGAGCCGAACCGCGGTTCGCGGCATACCGGGGGGAGCAATGGGAGAGCGTAGATGTCCGATACACCGATCGTGCAAACGGCTGCCGAGGCACAGGCCGACCTGGTGCGCGCCGGGCAGATGCTGGAGGACGCGGTGCAGGCGATGCGCAAGGCCAATATTGCCCCGCATCTGGTGGCCACCGCCCTGCTCGGCGGCGCGGTGCACATTCTCGGGCGCATCTCGCCGGAGGAGCAGGTGATCCAGGTGTTGCAGAACGCCATCGCCGGCGTGCGCAACGGCGATCTGCGCCGGTTCCAGCGCTGACCGGTGGCGACGCCGGCGGGATCGTTGCGGATCGCGGTCGGCATCATCACCATGGGCCGCGCCCCGGTGCTGGCCGAGACCCTGCGTGACCTCGCGGGCCAGACCCGGCGGGCCGATCGCGTTCTGGTGTGCGGCACCGGGGCGGCGGATGTGCCTGAGGTGGCGGATGGGATCGAGGTGAGTTTCGCGCCGCCGGGAACCTCGCTGCAGCGCAACCGGCTGATCGAGGCGGCTGACGATTGCGACCTGCTGGTGTTTTTCGACGATGATTTCATCGCCGAGCCCGCCTATCTCGCCGCCACCGAAGCCGCCTTCCTGGCCGATCCCGCGTTGGTTGTGAGCACCGGCTCGGTGCTTGCCGATGGGATCAAGGGGCCGGGAATCACCGCCGATGCAGCGCGCGGCCTGATTGCCGCGGCGCCGCCGGTGGCGCACGCTGAGCCGATGCCGGCCTATAACGGCTATGGCTGCAACATGGCGGTGCGGCTCGAGACCGTGCGCCGGCATGGCGCGCGGTTCGACGAGGCGATGCGCTATTACGGCTGGTACGAGGATATCGATTTCACCCGCCAGGTCGGCCGGCATGGGCGGATCATGACCCTGCCCGCCGCGCGCGGGGTGCATCTCGGCACGAAGGCGGGGCGCGGCTCGGGCGTGCGGCTCGGCTACGCGCAGGTGATGAACCCGATCCATCTCGCCCGCAAAGGCACCTATCACTGGGGCCGTGCGCTGCGCAGCCTGGGGCGGCATATCGCGATCAACCTGCTGCGCTCGGCCTGGCCGGAACCCTGGATTGATCGTGCCGGGCGCTTCCGCGGCAACATGATTGCGCTGAGGGACGTTCTACTCGGGCGGATCGACCCGGCGCGGGTTGGCCTGCTGTGAGCGAGACGCGCGCGGCGGGGCGGATTTCGCCCTTTCTGCTCGGAGCCGGCTGTTTCGGGGTTTTCGCGGCTTCGTGCAGCGGCACCACGCGGGCGCCGTTCCTGATCGAGATGGCGCGGGACCTCGCGGTGAGTGTGCCGCTGATGGCGAACCTGGTTGGTATCACCTCGATTTCCTGGGGCATCGCCTCGATGCTGGCCGGCGCCGGGTCTGACCGCTGGGGGCGGCGGCCGTTCCTGATCGGCGGGCCGCTGGCGATGGCGCTGTGCATGCTCGGCGTGTCGCAGGCGGCGAGTTTCACCGGGGTTGTGGTGTGGGCGACCATCGGCGGCGGTTGCTCGGGGGTGTTTACCGGGGTGATCTATGCCGAGATCTCCGCCCGCGTGGCCGATCGGCAGCGTGGCCGGGCGCTGGGCTGGGTGATGAGCGGGCAATCACTGACCCTGGTGCTCGGCGTGCCCTTGGCCGCCTTCATTGGCACCTGGGTGGGGTGGCGTGGGGTCAATGTGTGTGTCGCGGCACTCGGCGTGATTGCGGCCGGAATGCTGCTGGTTTCCAGCCGCAATCCACCTGATCGCCGCCATCCCGGTGGGCGGGCGGCGACGGGGATGCGGGCGGCGATGACGCTGCCGGTGATTCGATTGCTGGCGATGGGGGTGGGCGAGCGGGTCTGCTACGGGTTGCCGGCGGTCTATTACGCGACCTTTCTGCAAACCACGTACAACCTCTCCCTCAGCATGGTCGCCCTTCCATTGGCGGTGTTCGCGCTCGGCAACATCCTCGGCACCGTCGTCGGCGGGCAGTTGGCGGACCGGCTGCCGGACCGGCGGCTGACCTTCGCGGTGGCAACCCTGGGTTCGGGCGTGGCGGCGCTGGCCTTGTTCGGCTGGACGCCGGACATGCCTACCTCGGTCGGGCTCGGCTTCCTCTACGTGATGTTCAACGCTATCGCGCGCCCCGCCTTGATGGCCTCGCTGGCCGCAGTGCCTGATGCGGTGCGCGGCACGGTGATGGGGCTCAACGTCACCGGTGCCAGCGTTGGTTGGCTGAGCGCGGCCGGGCTCGGTGGGATCATGATGGCGAATTTCGGATTCGGCAGTTTCGGGCCGTTGACGGCGGTGTTCGCGGTGACGACGGCCATCATTGCCGTGGTGGGGAGGCGGTAGGAAGGAAGGGGGCTATTTTTTTCGCTCTTATTGTGTTGCTTGTTGATACGGTCCCAATCCGGCAGCTGCCATGATCCATAGGTTGGGTGCGGG
>CAIYPH010000615.1 GCA_903928045.1 uncultured Rhodospirillales bacterium | reverse complement strand
TCCTTGCCGGCGACCATCATGAGGTCGGCCATTTCGTCGATGAACACCACGATGAGGGGCAGCGGCTCAAGCGCCAGCGGCTGTTCCTCGAAGACGGGCTTGCCGGTTTCGCTGTCGAAGCCTGTTTGCACCTTGCGGGTGACGATCTCGCCCCGTCCGCGGGCCTGGCCGACGCGGTCGTTATAGCCGGCGATGTTGCGCACGCCGAGCTGGCTCATGGCGCGGTAGCGGCGCTCCATCTCGCGCACCGTCCATTTCAGCGCCACCACCGCCTTGGCTGGCTCGGTCACCACCGGGGCGAGCAGATGCGGGATGCCCTCGTAGACCGAGAGTTCGAGCATTTTCGGGTCGATCAGGATCAGGCGGCACTGATCGGGCGAGAGCTTGTAGAGCAGCGAGAGGATCATCGCGTTGATCCCGACCGACTTGCCGGAGCCGGTGGTGCCGGCCACCAGCAGATGCGGCATGCGGGCGAGATCGGCGATGATCGATTTGCCGGCGATATCCTTGCCGAGCGCCAGCGGCAGGCGGAAGGGGGTGTCGACCCATTCAGCGGATTGCAGCAACTCGGTGAAATACACCGTCTCGCGGGTGCGGTTGGGCACCTCGATGCCGATCACGTTGCGGCCCGGCACGGTGGCGATGCGCACGGCGGTGACGGCGAGCGTGCGGGCGACGTCGTCAGCCAGCCCGATCACCCGGGCGGAGCGGATGCCCGGCGCGGGCACAAGTTCGAACAGCGTCACCACGGGGCCCGCGAGATAGGCGACGATTTCGCCCTCCACCCCGTAGTCGTGCAGCACGGTCTCCAGCATGCGGGCGGTGGCGTCGAGCACCTCGGTCGAGGGCGCGCCGATCGCGGCGCGGCTCGGGGGGGTGGTCAGCAGGTCGAGCGGCGGGAAGTTCCAGGTCTGCTCGATCGGCAGAGCGAGCTGGCCGGGCGGGGTCTTCTTGCCGTCCCCGCGCGGCGGGGTCGGTGGGGTCGGCGGTTTCGGCGGTTCGGGCTTGGGCCGGGGCGGGTCGATCAGTACCGGCTCATGGCGGATCGGCGTGCGCGTCCCGGTCACCGCGGGCGGCGGCGGGGTTGCCGGCTCGGCTTCGGGGAGCGGCGTTCCGTTGATGCGGTGCAGCAGCGCGACGCCGAAGCGCCCGAGGCGGAGGCCCACGCGCGCGGAGAGCGAGGCGGCGCTACGGCCATGCACGGCGCCCGCCTTGGCGGCGACCCCGGCGGCGCGCCATTCGGTGGCGGTGAGGCCGAGCGAGAGCAGCGTCAGCAGGAAGGTCAGTATCGCGCCGAGGCACCACAGGCCCAGCCCGCCGAAGGGGCCGAACAGGTCCCGCCCGGTATTCAGCATCGCGCCACCGACCAACTGGCCCGCGGCGCCACCCAGGCCGGAGCCGGCGGGCCCGCTCAGCGGCAGGCCGGAGGGGCCGGGGATTCCCGCCAGCGTGCCGGCCAGCACCGGCAAGGCCAGCAGCAGGAAGGCGATACGCAGCGGCAGGCTGCCGAGGCCGCGATGCGAGCCGATGCGCCAGGACCAGGCGAGGAACGCCACCCCGGGCAGGGCACCGGCGAGGCCGAAGCCTTGCAGCATGAGGTCGGCGGCGATGGCGCCGGGCAGGCGGACGAAATTATGCGCGACCCGCGCGGTCGCGGTGTTGAGCGAGGGGTCGGCGGGGTCGTAGCTGATCAGCGCGGCGAGCAGCGCGACGCCGAGCACCGCCAGCAGGAATGCGCCGATTTCGGCCATGCGGCGTGCGAAAGAGGCGCGCAGATCCGCCGAGACGAACCCGCCTTCAGCCGCCGAGCCTGTTTGCGCACCCCACGCCATCGCCGCTCCCCCCGGCGCCGAAGTTGACGCCGCGCGGTAAGTCTACCCCACAAGTCACTGAAAAAAGAAGGGGGAAGGCGACTCGGTCAAGCGGTTTTTAGCGTTACGATCTCCACCCAATTGGCCCCCACCCCGACCTCCTGCGAGGCCTGCCGGCTCAGCACCCCGTCGTCGCGGATGGCGTAGACGCCGAGCCGCCCCGAGGTCATCCCGGCACACAGCAGAAAGCGCCCGCCCGGCGCGATGCGGAAGCCGCGCGGGGTCTCCTCGCTGGCCACCCGGCAGCGCAGCGCGAGCGTGCCATCCGCGGGGTCGACGGCGTAGCCCACCAGCGTGTGGCTGAGCCGCTCGCTGGCATAGAGGTAGCGGCCGTCTTGCGTGACATGGATATCGGCCGAGGCCGCTTCGATGACGCCATCGGGCAGCAGCGAAATGGTCTGGCGCTCCGTCAACCCCCCGCTCGCGGCATCGCGGGCGAAGACGGTGATCGTCCCATCCAACTCATTCACCACGTAGAGCATCCGTCCGCCCTGGCCGAACACGATATGGCGCGGCCCGGCGCCGGGCTTGGTTTGCCCGGCGATCGTCACCGAAGGTGCGAGGCGGGACGTCGCGGCGTCGAAGGCCTGGCAGAGGATGGCGTCTCCCCCGAGGCTGGCGGCGTAGAGGTAGCGGTTGGCCGGGTCCATGACCGCGCAATGCGCCTTGGGCGGCGTGGCGATCACCTGCGACGGATCGCCGGCCACGCCGTCCCGCCCGATCGGGTTCACCGCGAGTTTCGCGCCGGGATAGGAGGCGCTGAGCAGGGCCCGCCCGGTGGCGTCGACCGTGAGGTAGCACATGCTGTCCGCCAGCACGCCGGTGCCGATCGCGGTGAGCGCGCCCTCCGGCCCGATGACGAAGGTCGTCACCGGATACGGCGGCGTGCGCAGCCCGGCGTAGAGGAAGCGGCCATCCGGCGACACCGCCAGCGGCAGGCTGCCCGGCGAGCTTGCGGCCCCCGGGACCGGCACGCGGCCGAGCGCGCGCAGGCCCCCGGTGTCGCGGTCAAAGGCGAGAATGGCGATCTCGCAGGTGTCGGAGCAGGAGACGTAGACGATATCGCTGGGCATGCGCGTTTCCCCTTGGCCGGATCGGCCGTTGTGGCGGATTATGCCCCCCGCACCGGTAGGGGGGAAGGCGATGACACGTGTGGGCGAAGTGGTGGTGACTCCGGTGGCGTTCCGCGATCCGCCATTGCTCAACGTCGCCGGCGTGCATGAGCCCTGGGCGCTGCGCAGCATCATCGAGGTGGCCGGCGAAGACGGCATCATCGGGCTTGGCGAAGGCTATGGCGACCTCGAAACCCTCGCCGACCTCACCGCCGCGGCGCCCATGCTTGCCGGGCTAGACCCGTTCGACCTCAACGGGTTGCGCGAACGGGTGAGTATCGCTCTGTTCGGCACAACCGAAGCCGGCGCCGATTTCCCGCGCACCGGCGGGCGGCGGCTCAACGTCGCCTTCGGGGCGTTCGAGGTCGCCTTTCTCGATCTCCAGGCCCGCATCCTCGGGGTTCCGCTCCACGCCCTGCTCGGCGGCGCGGTGCGCGAGGCGGTGCCGTATTCCGCCTACCTCTTCTACAAATTCGCCCGCCACCACGGCGACCCCGGCTACCCCGCGGATGACTGGGGGGAGGTGGTGACGCACGCCCAGATGGTCGGCGAAACCCGCCGGATGATCGCGGAAAGC
The DNA here is from genome assembly GCA_903928045.1 of uncultured Rhodospirillales bacterium. The sequence continues at coordinate 3,091 of CAIYPH010000615.1, read as the reverse complement.
GGCTTCACCTCCATCAAGCTCAAGGGCGGGGTGTTCGAGCCCGACGACGAGATCGAGACGCTGCGCGCCCTGCGTGACGCCTTTCCGGGCTATCCGCTGCGCATCGACCCCAATGGCGGCTGGTCGGTGGCGACCACGCTGCGGGTGCTGCCCCAACTCGACGGGCTGCTGGAGTATCTCGAAGACCCCACCTCGACGCTGGCCGAAATGGGCGAGGTGGCCAAACACGCTTCCATGCCGCTCGCCACCAATATGGTGACGACGGAATGGGGGCATTTCCGCGAAACGCTCGACCGCAACGCCGTGCAGGTCATCCTCACCGACCACCATTACTGGGGCGGGCTGCGTGCCACCCAACAACTCGCCCATATGGGGCGGGTGTTCGGGCTCGGGATTTCGATGCACTCCAACTCGCATCTCGGCATCAGCCTGGCCGCGATGACCCATGTCGGCGTGACGCTGCCCAACCTGACCTACGCCGCCGACACGCATTATCCGTGGCAGCAGGATGAGGTGATACAGGGCGGCAAACTCTGCTTCAACACCGGCGCGCTGGTTCCCCCGCCGGGGCCGGGATTGGGGGTGACGCTCGACCGCACGGCGCTGGCGGGGTTGCATCGCAATTATCTGACCTGCGGCATTCGCCGGCGCGATGACGCCAGCGAGATGCGCAAGCACGTGCCGGACTTCAACCCGGCGCGTCCCCGCTTCTGATTGATTGACCCACCCGCTTGCGGCGGGCAGCATCGCCGGCAACAGGGAGTGGACGATGGCGATCGACAAGCGCGTAAGCTCGGCGGCCGAAGCCGTGGCGGATATCGGCGAGGGGGCGGTGGTGATGATCTCCGGCTTCGGGGGCGCCGGATTCGCCAACTCGTTGGTGCTGGCGTTGCGGGACCGGGGGGTGGGTGGGCTGACGCTGGTGGTGAATTCGGCGACCCATCCGCTGTCGCAGACCCATACGCTGATCGAGGCGGGGCTGGTGCGTAAGGTGATCTGCTCGGCGGCGCGGGGGCGGGGGGCGGAGCTTTCGCCGTTCGAGCAGCTCTACAAGGCCGGCAAGATTGAATTGGTTTGTCTTCCCCAGGGCACCTTCGCGGAATCCATCCGGGCGGGGGGCGCGGGCATTCCCGCTTATTATACGCCGGCGGGGTTTGGCACCGATCTTGGCGCGGGCAAGGAGGTAAGGCGGTTCAACGGGCGGGACTACGTGCTGGAAGAGGCGATCAAAGCGGATGTCGCCTTCGTCAGGGGCGATGTGGCGGACCGGTTTGGCAACCTCACCTTCCGCCACGCGCAGAAGAATTTCGGGCCGGCGATGGCGACCGCGGCGAAGCTGACGATCGCCGAGGTGCGGGTCAGCCAGAGCGAGCCTATCGCGCCGGAGCGGATCGAGCTGCCCGGCGTTTTCGTCAACCGCGTCGTCACCGCGTGAGGCCCGACATGACCCCACTCAACCGGCAGCAGATCGCCTGGCGCGTTGGCCAGGATTTCGAGAATGGCTGGCTCGTCAATCTCGGGCTCGGCATGCCCGTCAATTGCTCGGACTATGTTCGCGATGGGCGCGAGGTTGTCATCCAGTCGGAGAACGGGGTGATCGGCGCGGGGCCGCTTGCCTCGGCCAATGCGGCGGATAGCGACCTGGTGGATGCTGGGAGCCGGAAGATCACCATCGCGCCGGGCGGGACGGTGATCGATTCGGCCTGGTCCTTCGCGATGATCCGGGGCGGGCATATCGATGTCACCGTGCTCGGCGCCTTCGAGGTGGCCGATAACGGCGACCTCGCGAACTGGGACAACCGCATCCCCGACAAGGGGCCGCTGGTGGGGGGGGCGATGGATCTCGCGGCGGCGGCCAAGGAGGTGTGGGTGATGATGGAGCACACCACGCGCAAGGGGGCGCCCCGCTTGTTGCGGGCCTGCACTTTGCCGCTCACCGCGCCGTCCTGTGTGACCCGCATCTATACCGACCTCGCGGTGATTTCGCGGGATGCGGAGGGGTTCCTGGTGCATGAGATTATCGCCGGGTTGTCGCGCGCGGATTTGCAGGCGCGCACCGGGGCGGCGTTGCGGTTCGCGGATGACTGCGGGGTTCTGGCGGCACCGGACATTGCCGAGAAGGATTGAGCGATGGACTGGGTCGACATCAACGGCACCTCGTTACGGTATGATGTTATAGGCGACGGGCCGGCCGATCTGGTGCTGGTGCACGAGATGGGGGGCACGCTGGAGAGCTGGGACGGCGTGCTGCCCGCGCTTTTGCCGGGGCGGCGGATTCTTCGGTACGATACGCGGGGTGCCGGGCAGTCCGAGAAGCTGCGGGCGGCGGTGACGTTTCACACCATGGCGAGCGATATCAAGGCACTGCTCGATGCCGAGGGCATCTCCGGCAAGGTGGCGCTGGCGGGCTGCGCGGTGGGGGCCGGGATCGCGTTGACGTTTGCCGGCAGCTACCCGGAGCGGGCGGCGGCGGTGATCGCCATGGCGCCGGCGACGGGGATGGCGGCGGCGCGGCGGGACGGCGTGCTGGCGAGCGTGGCGGCGACGGAGGCGGCGGGGATGCGGGCGGCCGTCGAGACGAGTTTCGCCAATTCCTACCCGCCGGAGGTGCGGCATGACGCCGAGATGTATCGGCGGTTCCGGGCACGCTGGATGGCCGGCGACCCTAATTCCTACGCGGCGATCTATCGCATGCTGGTGAACGCCGAACTCGGCGACACGCTCGCGGCCATTACCTGCCCGGTGCATTGCATCGCCGGGACGCATGACAAGCTGCGGCCGCCCGCGGTGGTGGAGCCGATTGCGGCCACGATTCCGGGCGCGACGTTTGCCGCGATCGAGAGCGGGCATTTCATGGCGGTGCAGACGCCGGTTCTGGTGGCGGCGGCGATCAATGGGTTTCTGCGGCCGCTGGGATTATAGTTTCTATATCGTAACAAATAGCGCACGGTTCGGCGACGCGCTTGCCGGCCCGTAACTTCGTCGGCGCTTATGTGGGCGCGGGCGTACGGCACGCGTGTGCGGCGTGAGGCACGAGGCGGGAAGGGGCCATGCCGCGGGCCTGCCGCGGGCGGTGCGGCGCGGAGCGGTT
>CAIYPH010000614.1 GCA_903928045.1 uncultured Rhodospirillales bacterium | reverse complement strand
TGCCGGCGCCGAGGAAGACCACGCCGCCGACCACGGCGCAGATCACCGCGGTGCCGAGATTGGGCTCCTTCAGGATCAGCCCGACCGGGACCAGCAGGGCGATCACCGGCACCACGAGGAACAGCGGGTTGCCCACCCGCTCCCACGAAGCCTTGTGGAACCAGTGGGCGAGGGCCAGCACGATGCCGATCTTCATCAGCTCGCTCGGCTGCCACAGCGTGCCGCCGAAATCGATCCAGCGCTGGGCGCCCTTGCCGACGTGGCCCATGCGCAGCACGAGCACCAGAAGCACGACACCCACGCCGTAGATCGGCCAGGACATCTTGGCGATCAACCGGATGTCGATCAGCGCCAGGGTCAGCATGATCACCAGGCCGAAGCCGAAACGCAGGATATGCTTGGTCGCAAAGGGTTCGGGCGCTCCGGCCGCGGAGTACAGCGCGGTGTAGCCGACGCCGGCGAGCGCGCAGAGCAGCAGCACAAGCAGCCAGTTCACCCGCCACAGCTTGGCGGTGAGCCCGAAATCGGCCTCGGCCCGGATCAGCCGCCGCTCCATCAGGGCCATCCTCTCAGCCCCGCACGGCGACGCGCGCCGGTGCGGCGCGCCGCGCCGGATCACGCTGGAGGACGTCGGCCATGATGTCGCGCGCGATCGGCGCCGCGGCGGCGGACCCGGCATTGCCGTGCTCGACCACCAGGGCAAGGGCATAGCGGGGCGCATCATAGGGCGCGAAGCCGACGAACAACGCGTGCGGCCGCAGCTCCCACGGCAGGTTGTCGGATTTGTAGCCGGCCTCGCGCTGCTCCCGGGTGACGTTGCGGACCTGTACGGAGCCCGTCTTGCCGGCGAACTGCACGCCGGGCAGCTCGAGCTTGGCGATCGTGGCGGTGCCGCCCTGTTCGTTGATCACCGACCACATTCCTTCACGCACCGCCGCGAGCATGCGCTCGGGCAGGCCGAGGGAGGGCCAGTCCTCCGGGCGGCTGCCGGGCATGGGCTCGCCGGCGATCGCCCGGGTCAGCTGCGGCTCGACCGCCCGGCCGGTGGCGAGGCGGGAGGTCATGGTGGCGAGCGCCAGGGGGGAGAGCTGGAGGTAGCCCTGCCCGATGCCGCAGACGATGGTATCGCCGACGTTCCACGCCTTACCCTGCCCGGCCCGCCAGGCGCGGGTGGGGACGAAGCCCTGGCGGGTGCCGGGCAGGTCGATATCCAGTTTCACGCCGAGCCCGAAGCGGTTGGACATCGCGGCCATGCGATCGATACCGGTGCGCCGGGCGACCTCGTAGAAGAACACGTCGCAGCTGTTCTTGAGGGCGCCGCGCAGGTCCATCATCCCATGGCCGCCCTTGCTCCAGCAGTGGTAGCGGCGATCGCCATAGTCGAGATAGCCGGGGCAGTTGACCTTGTCGTTGACGGTGATCGCTTTAGCTTCCAGGCCCGACAGGGCAACCACCATTTTGTAGGTGGAGCCTGGGGCATAAAGGCCGGACGCCGCCTTGTTGATCAGCGGCGCGCGGCGGTTGCTGGTCCATTCCTCCCATTGCGCCTGGGAGATGCCGGAGTTGAACAGCCCAGGGTCGAATGAGGGGTTGGTGACCATGGCAAGGACCTCGCCATTGCGTGCGTCCATCACCACCGCGGAGGCGCTCTCTTCGGCGAGATGGCCGAGCACGCTGGCCTGGAGATCGGCATCGATGGTCAGCGTCACGTCGCGGCCGGGGGTGCCTTCCTGGCGGTCGAGCTCACGGATGACGCGGCCGACGGCGTTGACCTCGAGTTGCACGGCGCCCGCGCGGCCGCGCAGAGTCTCGTCATGCGTGCGCTCGAGCCCGGCCCGGCCGACCCGCATGCCAGGCAGCGCCAGCATGGTGTCGCCCGCGACATCGGCGTCGTTGGGGGGCGCGACGTAGCCGGCGACGTGGGCGAGCAGGGGGCCGAATTTATATTCCCGCGTGGTGCCGACATCGACCAACACGCCCGGCAGTTCCGGCGCGTTGACCTCGATGCGCGCCATGTCCTCCCAGGAGAGGAATTCGCGCAGCACGATCGGGATGAAACGGCGATGGCGGCGCAGGTCGCGCTCGATGCGGGCACGTTCGGTGTCGCTCAAGGGCACGTAGCGGGCGAAGGCGTCGATGGTGGCCGGCACGTCGCTGGTCTGCTCGGCGATGAGCAGAGCACGCCAGTTCTGCCGGTTGCCGCCGACGACGGTGCCGAAGCGGTCGAGCAGGCGGCCACGCGGGGGGGCGACGAGGCGGCTCGATATGCGATTGGCCTCGGCCAGCGTGGAGTAGCGCGACCCTTCCTCGACCTGCACCTGGTAGAGCCGGGCGCCGAGGAAGCCGAGGGCCGCAAGCTGGCCGCCGGCCACCAACAGGGCGCGGCGGGTAAACACGCCGGTGCGTTTGCTCTCGCGCCTCATGCTTCGCCCTGCTCGGCCAGCGCCTGGTGCGCCCGGGTCAGCAGCACCGCCAGCGGCGGGTAGATGCCGGCGGCCAGCACGGCCTGGAAAAGGACGGGAAACGGCGGCAGCACGCGCAGCATAAGCCCGCAGGTCAGCAGCCACTGCAACACCGCCGCCCCGAAGGCGACGACGACGAAAGCGAGCCAGACCAGGAGGAAGCCCTGCCGGGTCAGGAAGCGCCGCCAGCGCAGCGCGATGCCGTGGGTGATCAGGAGGACCAGAACGTTGATGCCGATCGGCCCGAAGCCGAGAAGATCGGCCAGCAGGCCGAGGGCGAAGACCAGGGGTGGGCCCATGCAGGCCGGGCGGAACAGCGACCAGAAGAAGATGCAGGCGATCGCCAGCGCCTCCAAGAGCTGGGCCTGGCCGGGCAGGCCGAGCGGTGCGGCCACGGTGAGCAGCAACAAGGCGGCACTGGCGCCGGCGAAGCTCAGCCGGGCAAAACTGTCGATCCGTTGCCAAATGGTCGGCTGGGGGCGGATGCCGGGGAAGCGCTCATCCATCGTTATCGCCGCCGGTCAGCGGGGCGGTTCGGCGCCTCCGGCGATCCGGTGGCCTGCAACCCGTAATCGAACAGGCGGATAACCTCGAGCCGGTCGAGCCGCGCCGCGGGCTCGACCTCGGGGATATTGCCGGCGCTGTAGTGGACGATGCCGACCGGGAGCCCGGCGGGGAAAGCATTGGCCTCGGCCGAGGTGACAATCCGCTCGCCCTCGGCCGGTTGCACGCCTTCGGGCCAATGCAGCAGGCGGGGCCGGGTGCCGTTGGTGCCGATCAGCATGGCGCGGGCCCGGCTGGATTCGAGGATCACCGGGATGCGGCTGTTGATGTCAGTGAGCAGGAGCACGCGCGCGCTGCGGTTGCCGATCTCGGTCACCCGGCCGACCAGACCGCGATCATCGAGCGCGATCTGCCCCTTGACGATACCGTGGTTCGGGCCGAGCGACAGCAGCACGGCACGGGCGTAGATGCCGCCGGCATCGGCAACCACGCGGGCGGTGATGTAGGTGGGCAGCGGGTCCGGGATCCAGCGCAGATTGGCTTTCAGCATGGCGTTCTCAGCATCGAGCGCGGTGGCGATGGCCTGCCATTTGCGGAGCTGTTCGTTCTCCTCGCGGAGGCGCGCATTATCGCCAAACACCGTCATCACATGCTGGGTGTTGTCGATGGCGAGGCGGATATTGGCGAGTGGGGCGGCCAGCACGCCGTAGATCGGCGAGAGCGTGTCGGCCAGCGCCATGCGGGCGCGCTCGGCCAGCACCGTATCGGCCTTGCCGATCAGCATCAGCCCAAAGGCCGCGGCGATGAGCACCGGAAGCGTAAGCTTCGACAGCGCCTGCCGCATCGGGATCGACAGCCGGATCACGGGAACGCCTGCCCTTTCACCAAAGCCCAGGGGATTGGACACGCTTGCGGCGTGGCGAGCAAGCGAAGTGTACCAATGCCGGGCGGCCGATGTACCAACGCCGTAAGGAAGGTCTTCTTTTTCCGAAGAAAAAGAAGCAAAAAGACCTTTATCCGTTTGCTGTGCCCTCTCCTCGGGGAAGGTGATGCCAAGTGGATATAAGTTTTTTGGTTCTTTTTTTCAAAAAAGAACCGCTTCCCTTGCATGGCCACGTGCATTCAATACATCGACGTGAGCACGTTCCTCAACCGCTTCATCTCCTCCAGCGCCCGGCCGGTGCCGAGTGCCACGCATTGCAGCGCGTCCTCGGCGATCACCACCGGCAGGCCGGTCGCATCGCGCAGCACCTGGTCGAGTCG
>CAIYPH010000613.1 GCA_903928045.1 uncultured Rhodospirillales bacterium | reverse complement strand
GTCACCGAGGCGCAGGTGATGGAGACGATGAAGCGCATGGCCCTCGTGGTGGATCGCCAGAACGCCGGCGACCCGCTCTACACCGCCATGGCGCCCGGCTATGACGGGGTCGCCTTCCAGGCCGCCTGCGACCTCGTGTTCCAGGGCCGCGCCCAGCCCAACGGCTACACCGAGTTCGTGCTGCACGCCCGCCGCCGCGAGGCCAAGGCGCGCGTTTGAAGTAGGGGGGGCCTAATGGGTCTGCGCTACCTCGAAGATCTCGTCCTCGGCGCGCGTTTCCCGTGCGGCGGGTTTCGCTTCACCCGGGACGAGATCATCGACTTCGCGACCAAGTTCGACCCGCAGCCCTTCCACCTCGACGAGGAAGCGGCCCAGCACACCTACTTCAAGGGCCTCTCCGCCTCGGGCATCCACACCCAGGCGGCGGCGCTGGGCTGCATCGTGCGATCAGTGACGGATGTCGCCGTGGTCGCCGGCGCCTCGCTGGACCAGGCCCGCTTCTTCATCCCCGTGCGACCCGACCGCGATTACACGGTGACGGCCTGGTTCGAGGAGGTGCGCCCCTCCCGCTCCAACCCCGCCCGTGGGCTGGCCGCCCTGCGGGGTGAGGCGCATGAGGTGGGTGGCCCGCTGGTGATGACGTTTGGCGTCACCTACATGATGCAGCGGCGGCCCTGATGTTCGGCGCCATCGCCCAGCGCCTCGCCGGCCTGCGCGCCCGCCTCGCCGACCCCGCCCGCGCCTATCACGGCCAGCGCCATATCGACCTGCTGCTGGCGCTGCACGCGGAGGTACGCGACCACCTCCATGCGCCGAACGCGGTGGAACTCGCCATCTGGTATCATGACGCGATCTACGTGCCGATGAGCAGCCAGAACGAGATCGAGTCCGCGGCCCTGCTGCGCGCTGAGATGGCCGGCCTCGCCGACCCTGCGCTGATCGAGGCCGCCGCCGTACTGGTGCTCGCCACCCGCACCCATGATGTGCCGCAGGGCATCGCCCCGACGCTCGCCGCCGATTGCGCCTGGTTCCTCGACATGGACCTCTCGATCCTCGGCGCCGATGCCGAGACCTTCGCGTGGTATGATAAGGCCATCCGGGTGGAATACGCTGAAGTGCCGGAGGCGGAGTGGCGGGCGCGGCGTCCTCGCGTGCTCGGCACTTTCCTCGCCCGCGAGCGGCTCTACCTCACCCCGTATTTTCATGCCCGCCTTGACGCGCAGGCGCGGGCCAATCTGCGGGCGGCGATTGCGGCGGCGGGCGGCTAGGTCATAATGCCGGGCATGAGCACCGACCTCGCCGCCCTCATCGCCCGCCCCGGCGCCAATGACCTGCCCTGGCAGGACGCCAACCTCCCCGGCCGCACCATCGTGCTGCGCAGCGCGGTGCCCAGGCGCGTGACGCCGGAGACGCCGGTGCTGTTCGTGCACCACGGCGTCAACCGCAACGGCGATGACTACCGGGACTTCTGGCTCCCCCTGGTGGACGCCGCCGACCTGTTGGTGATCGCCCCCGAATTCCCCGCCCGCGATTTTCCGGGCTCGCACTGGTACAATTACGGCAACCGCACCGACGCCCACGGCGCCCCCAAGCCGCGGACGGAATGGACCTTCGGCGTCCCCGGCCGCGTCTTCGCCGCCTTGCGCGCCGCCGGGGTGACGCGGCGCGGCGGCTACGGCCAGTTCGGCCACTCCGCCGGGGCGCAGTTCGTCCATCGCGCCATTTCCCTCGGCTTCCGCGACAATCTCGTCACCGCCGTCAGCGCCAATGCCGGCAGCTACGCCATGCCGGTGCTGGACGCCGATTTCCCCTTCGGCCTTGGCGCCACGGGGCTTGAGGCGGCGGACCTGGTGAACCTGCTCGCCTTCCCGCTGATGGTGATGGCCGGCACCGAGGACACCGACATCCACGACAAGAATCTGCCCCGCGAGCCGCAGGCGATCGCGCAGGGCCCGATGCGCTACGCCCGGGCCCATCGCTACATCGAAATCGCCCGCGACCAGGCCTGGCAACGGCGCGTGCATTGCGCCTGGACCATCACCGATGTCCCCGGCGTCGGCCATGACGGCAATCGCATGTCCGCCGCCGCCGCCCCCCTGCTTTCCGCCGCCCTGCACGCGGCGCCGCTGTAATTCCGGAGTTTTGACATGCAGAATGAAGATCCCGTCTGGCAGCTCATCGATCAGCGCCGCGAGGCCTATGTCGGCCTTGCCGACCGCATTTGGGGCATGCCGGAAATCGCCTATAACGAATACAAATCCTGCGCCGAGCACACCGCGATGCTCGAACAGGAAGGCTTCCGCGTCACCACCGGGCTCGCCGGCATCCCCACCGCGGTGATGGGCGAGGCGGGCGAGGACGGGCCGGTGATCGCGATTCTCGGCGAGTATGACGCGCTGCCTGGCCTCTCCCAGGAGGCCGGACTCCCCGAGCCGAAGCCGCTCGAAGGTGATGGCATGGGCCATGGCTGCGGCCACAACCTCCTCGGTTCCGCCTCGCTGATGGCGGCCGCGGCGGTGAAGGACTGGCTCGCGGCCAACGGCATGAAGGGCCGCGTGCGCTATTACGGCTGCCCGGCCGAGGAAGGTGGCGCGGCCAAGGCGTTCATGGTGCGCGAGGGCTGCTTCAGCGACGTCGATATCGCGATCTCCTGGCACCCCGCGGCCTTCGCCGGGGTGAATGACGCGATGAGCCTGGCCAATACCCGCATCGACTTCTCCTTCGTCGGCCGCGCCAGCCACGCCGCCGCCTCGCCCCATCTTGGCCGCTCCGCGCTCGATGCGGTGGAGCTGATGAATGTCGGCGTGAACTACATGCGCGAGCACATGCCATCCGACGCGCGCATCCACTATGCCATCCTCGATACCGGCGGCGTGGCGCCCAACGTGGTGCAGGCCACCGCCAAGGTGCGCTACGCCATCCGCGCGCGGGACCTCACCGAGCTGTGGCCGCTGATCGAGCGTGTGAAGAAGGTCGCCGAGGGCGCCGCGCTGATGACCGAGACCACCGTCACCCACAAGGTGATCTCGGCCGTCTCCAACCTGCTCGGCAACACCCCGCTGGAGAAGGCGATGTATGGGGCGCTGACCCGCCTCGGCCCGCCGCCCTTCGATGACGAGGACCGCGAACTCGCCGCCAAATTTCAGGCTACCCTCTCCGAGGAGGACATCCGCTCCTCATATCGCCGCGTCGGCATGAAGGTGAAGAAGAACACGCCGCTGTGCGACGAGGTGGTGCCGCTCGATGCCAAGGGGGCGCCGATGATGGGCTCCACCGATGTGGGCGACGTCTCCTGGGTGGTGCCTACCGTGCAGGCCCGCGGCGCCACCTACGCGATCGGCACGCCCGGGCATTCCTGGCAGCTGACCGCGCAGAGCAAGTCCTCGATCGGGCACAAGGGCATGATCCATGTCGCCAAGGTGATGGCGGCGACCGCGACCGAGGCGCTGAAGAACCCCGCCATCATCGCCGAGGCCAAGGCCGACTACCAGGAGCGGACCGAGACGAACCCCTATGTCTGCCCGCTGCCGACCGACGTGATGCCGCCGATCCGCAAGTCCGCGGCGTGACTCATACAGGCGCAGTCAGTTTACGAATTCTTAATCTCGGGCAGGCGAGGGTTCGGCATCGACGGCACGGAACGGCATCACGGATGGTGGTGCCTCCGAGCTGACGGGCTGAGGCGGGAGCAATACATGCCGACATCGGACGACAATCGGTTCCTTCGGCGACTGGCCGCTGATACGGCCAGCCAGTGGGCGGCGCTGGTGCTTGGGCTTTGCGCCTGCTTCCTGGTTCTGTTGGCCACCAAGCGGTTCGGAAGCGAGGTCCGGGTGTTTTGTGCCCTCGGCGCCATGGTGGTGATCATGCTGTGGCTGGCGACCGGTTCGTTTCGCAGGGACGGGCTGAACTTCGCGGCCTCCTCCACTCTGGCCCTGGTGCCGATCGCCGCGCTGGAATGCGGGTGGGTGGAGATCGAGGGCCAAGGGGCCGCACTTCTGGTCGAGACGTTCAGTCTCGCCATCCTGTTTGTCGGCCCGCTCCAGCGCCTCGGCGGCGAAACGGTAGCGGCGCTGTTGCGGCGGCCTATAGCCCGGTCACAAACCTTGCCATCACGATGATGATCGCTACCTGCAGCAGCCCCTGAAAAGCGACTGCGTAGACGTAGCGTTTCATCAGCCGGCCGATCCGCACCCCGTCCGGCGCGGGCTTGCGCATTTCGAAATACACCATGAGGTTGGCCGGCAGCAGAACGCCGAGACCCTGGATGGTCAGAATCGTGACGATGATCAGGGCGGCCAACACCCAGCCATATTCGGGCCATCCGAGTTGCAAGAAGCCGATCTGCCCGGCGTGGTAGTAGCCAGCCGTGGTCGTCACGATCGAGAGGGTCGGAAGCAGGAACAGGGTTTTCGGCATGAGCCGCAGGATCATGGCACGGCGCGCTGGCACCGGCAGGCTGCGCATGATGGGGCCGACGACAAAGCCCATGAAGAGGTCGATCCCCGTCCACAGCACGCCCGCCATCACGTGGATAAAGTTGAGCAACCAAGCGTTGCCCCACCAAGCGGTGGCGAGCGTCACCGCGATGGCGAGCGCGCACCACCAGAGATTGGTGAGATCGATCCCCGGCCCCAGATCCGCCGGTGCAGTGGTAGCCGACATGGGCCCCTCCCCTTGGTTATTTGCCCCCGAGCCGACCGAGCAAGCGCGCATGGCTGCGCAGGCCACGGCGGAAGCAGGTGACCTCGAATTTCTCGTTGGGTGAGTGCACCTGGTCGTCATCGAGACCGAAACCCATGAGCAGGCTTTCGAGGCCGAGCGCCTTCTGGAAAGTCTCCACCACCGGGATCGAGCCACCGCAGCCGATCATCACCGCGGGCTTGCCGTACTCATCTTCCAGGGCCGCCGCGGCGGCCTGGACGATCGGTGAATCTATTCCAATTTCAAGACCTTCCGCCTCGCCGTGGGTAATGAAGGTGAGCTTCGCGTCCTTCGGCACGCGGGCCTGCATGAAGGCCTTGAAGGCGTCGGCGACCGTTCGCGGGTCCTGGCCCGGCACCAGGCGAAAGGAGACCTTGGCGCCGGCCTCGGAGGCGATCACCGTCTTG
>CAIYPH010000612.1 GCA_903928045.1 uncultured Rhodospirillales bacterium | reverse complement strand
GTCCTGCTGACCCAGCCGAACATCACGTCGATCGCTCCGATCATGTTCAACCCCAAATCCATCCGAACGCCGTTCCCGTCCGGCGTCTTCGGGCTGGTGATCTGGCAGCCCAACCCTTATCGGCCCGATGGTAAGATGGTGCCCATATCGAGCTGGGATGCAGGGGTGAAGACCGGCCTGCACGTCTCCAATCTCGGCGAAGGACAATCTGGTTACATCGACCAGGCCGGGACCACGGTCGGCCAAGCCAGCGGTGGCGCGGTCGGCGCCTATTTGAATTCGACCGACTTCACGTCGCACGGAAAATGCGACAAGATGATGATCACACCCCAATATCGCTACCGCCCCTCCGATATGAAGTACCCGTTCGCAAGCATGACCGGTACGATTGATGTCAGCTTCGACCTTCAGGTTCCCACGGCGATTGGCGGCAACTCACCCACCAACAACGTCTACGTGACGGCGGACGTGCAGTATCTCGACCCGGTCCGCAACGTGAAAATATCCAATGGTATACGGCTGTTTCACCTCAACAGCAGCGCCAATGGCCCGCAGTCAGTTGGCCACGACCAAAATTCCGGCAGCTATATGCTCAACGTCCCGCTGGCACCGGGCTCGTCCTGGGTTACGCCCTTGCCTGGCAGCGCGACATTCACCGGCACGCCCTGGACGGGTTACCGGACGTTCAGTTTCCAGGTGTCCTCCGCCAACCTGAAGGCCGGGCTCGATGCCCTGAACGCGAAGTATCCGAGCCTCAACCCGTCGCTCAATCCGCGCGACTACGGTCTTTCGCAGTTCCACATCAACGCCGAGCTTCATTGCAGCGGCGGCCATGCCGAGCTCGGCTGGTCCATGCGCAAGCTTGTGGTCACTCTCGCCAAGGCGCCGTGACGGCGGAGATGAGCGAGACCGACGATTTCCCCGAAGGCGCCAACGAGAAGCTGATCCGCGCCAAACAGCGCTGGGCCGCCGACGGCCGCCTCATCACCGGCACCACCGGCGATCCTCAGTTCGACCGCCTCCCCCCCGGCCAGCGCCTGGTGCGCGACTGGCCGGTGCTCGATCTCGGCATCCAGCCGATCATCGACCAGCGCCGCTTCCGCCTCGACATCGACGGCGCCGTCCGCCGCCCGCTCAGCCTGAAGCTCGACGAATTCATGGCGTTGCCGATGGTCGAGAGCGTGTCCGACATGCATTGCGTCACCCAGTGGTCCCGCTACGACAACCACTGGCAAGGCGTCTCGGCGCGCGCGCTGATGGACATGGTCGAGGTGTCCGACAAGGCGCGCCACGTCGTCTTCCACGCCGTCGACGGCTACACCACCAACGTGACCCGGGAGCAGTTCGACCAGGAAGACGTGCTGCTGGTGCATTCCTGGGAAGGCCAGCCGATCTCCCGCCAGCACGGCGGCCCGGTACGGGTGCTGATCCCCCGGCTGTACCTGTGGAAATCCGCCAAATGGATCCGCCGCATCGAATTCGCCATCACCGATCGGCCGGGCTTCTGGGAGACCAGAGGATACCACAATAACGGTGATCCCTGGACGGAAGAGCGCTACGGGTAAGGGTAGGAAGGAAGCGCTTCTTTTTTGAAAAAAAAGAAGCAAAAATTTTTTATCCCTTTGGTGTGTATCGCGCCCACCTATCCGTGGGGTGTACGCCAACGGCATGGATGGAACAGAAAGTTTTTTTGGTTCTTTTTGTTCACAAAAAGAACACCCTTCCTTTCCCTCCGCCTGTCTTGACCCCACTCCACCCCCAACCCCACTATGGCGCGGACCAGGGAGACCCCCATGTTCCGCTTCGACAAGACGAGGCTCGATCTCGCCCGCGAGTTCAAGGCCAACCCGTTCGGCGAACACAGCCCGGACCTGCAATACCTCCTCAACATCGTCCGCGCCCCGCGGCCCGGCCCCTTCCATGTCCTCATCATCAACGAGGCCGGCAAGCGCTGGACGCTCGCGATGATGGAGCCGGGCAAGCCGCCCAAACCCACCAACGTCGTCTTCACCGGCCTCGCCGAGGCCGAATGGCACATTTTCCGCGAGCGCTGGGCGGCCCTTGCCGGCGAGGAATGCCCGATAGAATAGTCAACAGCGGAGAACGCCGATGAAACGCGTCATGGGCTATTGCGACCGCTGGAGCGCGGCGCCGGGCGAAACCGTCCGCTTCATGGTCTCCTGCCTCGATACCGATCAGTACGAGGCCCGCCTCGTCCGGTTGCGCCAGCCCGATGCCGGGCCGGAGGCGACGAAGTTCGAGCCCGAGCCGATCGCCGCCCCGCTCAACGGCCCCCATCCCGGCCGCCACCAACCGATTCCCGCCGGCAGCCTCGCCGCGGTGCGAGCGCATCCGGCCCTCGCCCCCAAGGGCAGTTTTTCCGTCTGCGCCTATGTCTACCCCACCACTCCCGCCAAGGGCCGGCAGGCTTTGATCAGCACCTGGTGCGAAAAAGGGCAGAACGGCTATGCGCTGGAACTTGATACCAACGCCGCGCTCACCTTCCGCTCGACGGGCACGCTGGTCAGCACCGGCGTCCCTCTGCGCGAACGCCATTGGTATTTCGTCGCCGCCAGCTACGATGCGGATGCCGGCACGCTGACCCTGCACCAGGAACCCATCGCCGCACATGATTTCCACCCCGAGCGCGCCATCACCCTCACCAGCGCCATCGCGGCCCCGACCCAGCCATTGCATCCCCTGATTTTCGCCGCCCATGCCGATGGCGCCACCGGGCATCCCTCCGCCTGGGGCGGCCGCGCCTTTGCCCATCACTTCAACGGCCGCATCGACTCCCCCCGCCTCGCCGCCGTGGCGCTTGACCGCGCCGGCCTCGCCGCCCTGTCCGCGACGCCGCTCGCCGCTCCCCTTGCCACCCAGATCATCGCCGCCTGGGACTTCAGCCGCGACATCTCCGGCGAGGCCATCACCGATCTCGGCCCCCACCGGCTCGACGGCACCATCGTCAACCTCCCCACCCGCGCCGTGCGCGGTTGGAACTGGGACGGCTCGGAAACCAACTGGACCCACGCGCCGCATCAATACGGCGCCATCCATTTCCACGACGACGATCTGGTGGACGCCAACTGGGCGACCGACTTCACGTACACCGTCCCCGCGAACCTCCGCTCCGGCGTCTACGCCGTGCATCTGAGCACGCCCGATTTCGACTATCACGTCGTCTTCTTCGTCGTCCCCCCGCGCGGCACGGCGCGCTCGAAAACCGCCTTCCTTGCCTCCACGGCCACCTACACCGTCTACCTCAACAACCGTGGCCGCTTCCTCTCGACCATGACCGAGCGCTACCAGGGCCGCGTGACCATGATGGACTGGATCGACGCCCTCCTCGTCGAATTCCCCGAAATGGGCCTCTCCACCTATGACCGCCACACCGACGGCACCGGCGTCGCCTATTCCAGCCGCCACCGCCCGCTGCAGAACTTCCGCCCCACCGGCAGGCACTGGAACTTCAACCTCGACCTCTTCATCATCGACTGGCTGGAAAAACTCGGCGGCGACTATGACGTCATCACCGAGGAGGACCTCCACACCCATGGCTACGACCTGCTGAAACCCTATCAGGTCATTCTCACCGGCTCGCACCCGGAATACGATTCGGCCGACATGCTCGACGCCTTCGAGACCTATCTGCGCCGCGGTGGCCGCATGATGTACATGGGCGGCAACGGCTTCTACTGGCGCATCGCCCACCACCCCACCCGCGAGGGTGTCATCGAAGTCCGCCGCGCCGAGGGCGGCGTGCGCGCCTGGGATGCCGAGCCGGGCGAGGCCTTCCACAGCTTCACCGGCGAATACGGCGGCCTCTGGCGGCGCAACATGCGCGCCCCGCAGCGCCTGGTCGGCGTCGGCTTCATCAGCCAGGGCTTCGACAAATGCTCCTATTTCCGCATCACCGATGATGCGAAAAATCCCCGCGCGTCCTGGATGTTCGATGGCGTCGAAGGCGAACTGCTCGGCGATTTCGGCATCCTCCAGGGCGGCGCCGCCGGCCTCGAGATCGACGCGGCGGACCCCAAGCTCGGCACCCCCGGCCATGCCCTGGTGGTCGGCCGCAGCGAGAACCACTCCAACACCTATGAACTCGTCGCCGAAGAGGTCCTGATCCCCCACGGCGCCACCGATGCGGTGATCAACCCCGACATCCACGCCGACATCACCTTCTTCGAGACCGGCAACGGCGGCGCGGTCTTCTCCACCGGCTCCATCGCCTATGCCGGCTCGCTCGGCTGGAACGGGTTCGACAACAACCTCTTCCGCTTCACCACCAACGTGCTGACCCGCTTCCGCGACCCCACGCCCTTCCCCGACCCGGCGTGAGCATCCGCTTCCTCCTCCTCGCCGGCCTCGCGCTGCTGGCCGGCTGCGCGACGGCGCCGGACCTGCCGCCGGTGCCGGAATATGCCCCGAGCCAGCTGAGCGCCCTCACCTGGCGCGCCGTGGTGGTCGCGGGCGATGCCAGCATCAACGCCTTCGACAACGCCGCCGATCGCCTCGCGCAGGACCTCGCCAAAAGGGGCGCGATCGCGCCCTCCGACATCCATCGCTACTCCGCCCGCCCCCGCCGCCCCGCCGGCGTCCAGCTCGCCAGCACCGGCAACGTGCTCGACGGCATCGCCGCCCTCAAGCCCGCCCCCGGCCAAGGCTGCCTGATCTTCGCCACCGCCCATGGCGCGCCGGAACGCGGGCTGTATTTCCCGGCCAACCAGGGCGACCCTCTCCTCGATGCCGACCGGCTGCACAGCGCGCTGGCGATCGGCTGCGGCAATGCGCCGACGGTCGTCATCCTCTCCGGCTGCTTCGCCGGCGGCTATCTCCGCCCGCCCATGCTGCGGGCCAACCGCGTGATCCTCACCGCCGCCCGGCGTGACCGCACCTCCTTCGGGTGCGGCGCCGGCAACGTCTTCACCGAGTTCGACGACTGCATGCTCGGCGCCGCCGAGGACGGTCACGGTCCCTGGAGCGACGTGTTCACCGCCGCCCGGCTTTGCGTCGCCGCGCGCGAGCGGATACAGAACGTGCTGCCGTCCGAGCCGCAATCCTTCATCGGCCCGGCCGTCGCGGCGCTCAGGCCGCCCTGGCGGACCCCGTGAGCCCAACCATCATCCACGAAGAGAGAAACGACCCATGATCCACGTCCTCGCCATCATCACCACCAAGCCCGGCATGCGCGCCACCGTGCTCGAAGCCTTCCACGCCAACATGCCGGCGGTGCATGCCGAGGCCGGCTGCATCGAATACCAGCCGGTGGTCGACGCCGCCGGCAGCCCCGCCACCTTCGGGCCGGACAGCTTCGTCGTGGTCGAGAAGTGGGAATCGATGGACCACCTCAAGGCCCATGGCGCCTCCGCCCACATGGCCGCCTATGCCGCCAAGACCCGCGACATGGTCGCCGCCCGCTCCATCCACTTCCTCAACAACGGCTGACCCGCGCCGACGGCGCGCGCGCCGTCGGTAATAAGGGATTCATCCCACCATACGAGACTGTCTTTTCGTCATTGCACGAAAGGGCGGTCCGTGATGGGTCGGTTACTGTTCGGTCTGTTGCTCGCCATCGGGTCCGCCGCGGCCACGGCGGCGCC
>CAIYPH010000611.1 GCA_903928045.1 uncultured Rhodospirillales bacterium | reverse complement strand
GTGAGGGCGGCGTGGCCGCCATTGGCCACCGCGATCACCGCTTGGCCGGTGCCGGCCACGATGGTGGCGGCGCCACTGCCGGCGAGCAGGTTGGTCGGGCCGCTGCCCAGCGTGATCAGGTCCGCGCCGCTGCCGCCATAGATGAGATGCGCGCCCGGCGTGCCGGGAGCACTGATGGTCTCGGCGCCCGATCCGGCGACAATGACGTCCCCGGCGCCGCGCCCGGCGGTCAGCACGTCGCCATCGCCGCCGCCGAGGAGGGTACTGCGGCCGCCGCCACCGCTGATCGTATTGCCCCCGGCCGGCCCACCGAGGAACAGCCCGTCGCCGACCCCGCCGACCGCGTGCAGCGAGCCGCCAAAAGCCGCCACCGTGGCACTGCCGGAGCCGCCGAGGAACATGGTGCCGCCATAGCCGATCGCCACCATCGCCCCGCCGCCGCCCCGCAGCGTGAGCGCGCCGCTCGGGTTGCCCAAAACGGTCGTGCTGCCGGCGCCCGCGGTGATATCGAGCGCCCCGGCGCCGGCGAATATCAGGCCATCCCCCGCCGCGCTGATGCTGGCCGCCCCGCTGCCGCCGATGATGGTGTCGCTTCCCCCGCTCGTCACCACCGCCTGCCCGCTGCCGAGCCAGATCTGGCTGCCGCCCTGGCTCGCGATGCTGTCCGTCCCCGCCGTCGCCACCACCGTCGCGTGGCCGCTGCCGCCCTCGAAGCGGTTGATCCCGGGGCCGAGAAACACGGTCGGATTGTTCGCCCCTGCCGTGATGGTGGCCGTGCCGATGGCGCCGGCGGCAATCAGGTCATCGCCGTTGGAGACCACCACATCCTGCCCGGCGCCGGTGAGGATCAGGTTGCGGCCAGCGCCGGCATCCACCGTGTCGTCACCCTCCAGCAGCACCACCGTGTCATTCCCCGCCCCGGCCTGGATGCGCTGGCTGCCCGCCCCCTCATGCACGCTGAACAAATTATCGCCCCCGGCGGCGAAGATGCTGCCGCTGCCGAGCCCGGCATCGAAGGCGATCCCACCAGACCCCGCGAACACCATTTGCCCATTCGCCGCCCCGCCAGCCACGGTCACCGCGCCGGCGGTGATCGCGGCGCCGATGAAACCGGCCGGCACCGTGACGGCCCCCGCACCCCCCACCACCAGCAACCCGGCAACCCCCGGCGGCGGTGCATCCGTCGCATGGGCGAGCGGCACTGCGGCACCAGCCAGCACCCATGCCTCCAGCATATCCGCCACCGCGCGCGGGGCGGTGGGATCGGCAAAGGGAAAGGAGAGCAACGCCCCGTTGGCCCCCGCCAGCGTCACCGCCCCACCTGGCGCCGGCGCCACATAGCCGCTCCCCGCGAGGGCGACGACGTTGCTGTAGCCGTAGCCCCCCGCCGTAGTGAGCAACCGACCTTCGCCGTCAGCGACGGAGTGGGCGGGGTCTTGGATATCCGCGATGTCGACGGGGATCGACGGATAGAGACCGCCCTGGTACGGCAGTTCGAACATCGAACTGCCCATGTTGCCCTGGGCGGTGCCGAATAAATTACCGGCGCCATCAACGATCACCCCCGAATAGGGCGACTCAAGAAATCGCTGATATATTGCAAGAAGCGGATCGGATGCGCCGAAGGACGCGATCTCGGTGGCGGACGCAGCATAACCGGTCGCGCTGTTGACCACTTCGAAAACGCTGCCATTCGAATTCCCACCACCGCCCTGCGCGGTACCGAACAAATTGCCGTGGGAGTCCGCGGTGACCGCGCTGATGGAGCCGGCGCCGATCGCCCAATCCATGACCGCGACGATACTGGGAGTGCTCGTATAGGTACCGTCAGTATACGGCAATTCGTAGACCAGGCCGGTGATGTTGCCCATGTTCACTGCGGCGGTGGCGAATAGATTGCCCTCGGCATCACGATAGAGCGGCCCATTGGGCACCCCATCGCCGGCGAAGATTCCGAACGAGAACATCGACAGGATATCCGTCGTGGCGGCAAAGCCGGTCTCGGTGCGTTTCAGTTCGAAGATTGCTCCCGCCGCGAAGCCGGGCACGTCGGCGCCACCATACACATTGCCCTCGGCGTCGAGGATCAAGGACCCCACCGGCCGGGCGGCGGCGGTGTTGTAGACGTCCGACAGCTTCTGCGCGGCGCCGAAGCCGCCGCCGACGCGGGGTATTTCCCAAATCGCGCCCAGGCCGAGTGTGCCGCCATCGCTGGTGACGGCGAAGATGTTGCCCAACGGATCTAACGCGAGCCCGGGCTGCAACCCACCCGGTATGGTGGCCACCTCCCGGGGCGCGCCATAGCCGTCGCCGCTGCGCGGGAGTTCGAAAACCCCGCGCACCCCATTGATGGTGGCAGTGCTGAACAGGTTGCCCGCGGCATCGGCGGTCAGCTGGCCGTAGGGCAGGAAGGCGGGGTCGATGGTCGACAGCGCCGAGATCCCGGGCTCAGTCCAAAATAGGTTGAGTTGCGACGCAGGCGCGCTGCCACCCGCGCCGTCACTGAGCGCGAGGGTTACCTCGGTCCTGATGCCGGCATTCGCGGGGCCGAGTTGGTCGCCGGGCGTGAAAGTCATCGCGTTGAGCGCCGCGGTCACCTGCGCCTCGCTGCCGCTGACGGAGAACACGCCGCGTGCAGGGTCGAAACTGCCGCCCACCGGATCGCTCAGCGTGCCGGCCGCCGCGCTGCCGAGAGATACGGTGGCGGTAATTGGCACGCCTGTGTCGAGATCGAGCACCTTCGTCTGCGCATAGGGCGTGGTGCTGCCGATAACCCGGGTCTGATAGGATGAAGGCAACCCATAGGCGACGATCGGCGTCCCGGTGATGCTGCCACCGCCGATCAGATTGCCGGTGAAGCTCACCCCTTCCTCGGCGCCAAACAACGTGCCGATGATGTTCGTCACGATGGTGCCGCCGATGACGCCGGTGACCTTCAGCGCGAGATAGACACCGTCACCGCCGAACGGCACCGTTTGACTGATGGAGAACGTGTTATCCGAGATCGGGAATGACGCCCGGTAGAGGCCGAATCCCGTGTTGACCGGGGAATAGCCACGCACGCCATTATACGCCCCCTGCACGCTGCCCGAGCTGTAGTTGAAGAAGCCGCCGGTCCCATAGGTCCTGCCGGTCACCTTGCCGCCGCCCGTTGGATCGAGCGCAAAATCGAAAGACAGATGGAACCTGCCGGTGACCGGGAAGCTGACCCCCAGTCCACTGCGGATGGTGCCGGAGAGGCTCAGATCGCCGCTGAAATTCGTCGCCATCCGCCCCCTCCGTCAGCACCTCACTGCCGGAATGATGCCGCGGGCGGCGAACCGCTGCAACTGCCTCAGAGCATCGGTTCCAGCCGCCAATTCACCAGCATCTCGCCGATCGTCGCGGTATTTGGCAGCATGATCAGCGTCTCAGCCAGTACGGCGATATCCGCCGGGTCCGTCATCTTCTCGCGCGGCGCGGTGGTCACATAGGCCGTCATGTCGGTGGCGACGAAGCCGGGGCACAGCGCGGTGGCGCGGATACCGGCATCCCACCCCTCGCGGCGGACGGATTGGGTGAGGGCGATCAGCGCGAACTTGCTCATCGCGTAGCCGAAATTCTCGTTGGCCACCCGCTTGCCCGACAGCGAGGCGACGTTGATCACCCTTCCCTCTCCGCCCGCCCGCAAATGCGGCAAGGCGGCGCGGATCAGGCGCAGCGGGCCTTTGACGTTCACCCGCCACATGCCGTCGAGCGCGGTCTCATCCGCGTCGTCGAGGCGGACGCGGGGGGTGGAGATACCGGCGGCGTTGATGAGCGCATCGATGCGGCCGAAGCGGGCCATGGTGGCGGCAACCCAGGCGGGGGCGTCCTCGGCGCGTTCGGCGTCGTACTTCTGTACCAGCACATCGTCAGCGGCCTCGACGCTCGAGGGTGAGCGAACACCGGCGGAGATGCGGTAACCGCGGGCGCGGAGGCGGGCGGCGATGGCGCGGCCGATTCCGCGGGAGGCGCCGGAGACCATGGCGACGCGGCCGGTTGGGTCGAGCATGTGGGGGTCCTTCAGGTCGCGAGGTGGCAGCGCACCTGGTGGGTGGTGCTGAGGGGGCGGAGGGTCTGGGCGGCGTCACAGCCGGGGCCGGCTTTCGGGCAGCGGGGGGCGAAGCGGCACCCGGTCGGCATGGCGTCGAGCGGGGGGACGCGGCCGCGAATGGCGGCGAGTTCCTGGCCGGGGAGGTCCATGCGGGGAATGGCGGCGAAGAGGGCCGATGTGTAGGGGTGGGACGGGCGGGCGAAAATGTCCTCCACCCCGCCCTCTTCGACGATCTGGCCGGCGTACATCACGGCGACGCGGTCGGCGATTTGCGCGACCACGCCGAGGTTGTGGGTGATGAACAGCATCGCCATCCCGTGCTTGGCCTTGAGGTCGGCGAGGAGGCCGAGGACCTGGGCCTGGATGGTGACGTCGAGCGCGGTGGTGGGTTCGTCGGCCAGCAGGAGGGCGGGTTCGCAGGCGAGCGCGATGGCGATCATCACCCGCTGGCGCATTCCGCCGGAGAACTGGTGGGGGTAGTCGTGGAAGCGGGAGGCGGCGGAGGGGATCTTGACCTCCTCCAGCACGGCGAGCGCCCGTTTCGCGGCCTCGGCGCGGGAGAGGTTGCGATGCAGGATGAGGGCCTCGGCGACCTGGTCTCCGATGGTCATCACCGGGTTGAGGCTGGTCATCGGCTCCTGGAAGATCATCGCCATCCGGTTACCGCGCAATTTGTCGAGCGCTTCATCGGGCAGTCCGGCGATCTCGGCGCCATCGAGGCGGATATGGCCGGCGGCGATGCGGCCGGCGGGGTGGGGGACGAGGCCCATCACCGAGAGGGCGGTCATCGATTTTCCGCAGCCGCTTTCGCCGACCAGCGCGAGGGTTTCTCCGCGGGCGACGGTGAGGCTCACGCCATCCACCGCGGCGCGCCAAAGGCCCGCGATGCGGAATTCGGTTCGCAGGCCGTCGATCTCCAGGACATCACTCATGCTTGCCAGCCTGCGGTCTCCGGTTCAAACCTGCAAGCCATCCCATATCAGCGAGTTCGCCATGACCCGTCCCGTCGATACCGTGATCGCAGCAGCCGCCGAGTTCCTGGGCGAGCGGATCACCACCAGTTCCGGACTGCGTGACCATCACAGCCATGGGCAGGATACCCAGACGCCGGTGATGCCGGATGCGGTGGCGTTTATCGAGACCTCCGAGGAGGCGGGGCGGGTTTTGGCGTTGTGCAATCAGCATGGGGTTCCCGTGGTGCCCTATGGGACGGGCACCTCGCTCGAGGGGCACGTGACCCCGGTGCGGGGCGGGATCAGCCTTGATATGTCGCGGATGACCGCGGTGTTGGAGGTGAACCAGGCGGATATGGATTGTCGGGTTCAGCCGGGGCTGACCCATCGGAGCCTGAATGCGCATCTGCGCGATCAGGGGTTGTTTTTCCCGGTCGATCCCGGGGCGGATGCGTCTTTGGGGGGGATGTGCGCGACGCGGGCTTCGGGGACCAATGCGGTGCGGTACGGGACGATGCGGGAGAACGTGATGGGGTTGACCGTCGCGTTGGCGGATGGGCGGGTGATCCGGACGGGGGGGCGGGTGCGGAAATCCTCGACGGGGTATGATTTGACGCGGTTGTTCGTGGGCTCCGAGGGGACGCTCGGGGTGATCACCGAGATCCAGCTGCGGTTGCATGGCATTCCCGAGGCGGCGAGTGCGGCGATCTGCCAGTTCCCGACGCTGGGGGACGCGGTTGAGTCCGTCATCGCGATCATGCAGGCCGGGATTCCCGTGGCGCGGATCGAGTTGCTGGATGACGTGCAGATGGGGGCCTGCATCGCCTATTCGAAGCTCGACGAGTTGCAGCCGGCACCGACCCTGTTCTTCGAGTTCCACGGCACCCATGCGGGGGTGGCGGAGCAGGCGAAGCAGGCGGAGGAGATCACCGAGGCCTATAACGCCACGGGGTTTCGCTGGGCGACCGATGCGGAGGAGCGCAACCGGTTGTGGCGGGCAAGGCATGATGCGTACTGGGCGGGGTTGGCGTTGAAGCCGGGATACAAGGGGATCGCGACCGATGCGATCGTGCCGATTTCGCGGCTGGCCGAGGCGGTGCTGGGGACGCAGGAGGATATCAAGGCATCGGGCCTGACGGCGCCGATTGTCGGGCATGTCGGGGACGGCAATTTCCACACGGTGATCCTGGTGCCGCCGGAGCCCGGCGGGTTGGAGCGGGCGTGGGAGTTGGACAAGAAGATCGTCGGGCGGGCACTGGCGCTGGGCGGGTCCTGCTCGGGGGAGCATGGGGTGGGGCTGGGGAAGCGGGAATTCCTGGAATTGGAGCACGGGGCGGAGACGCTGGCGGTGATGCGCTCGATCAAGGCGACTTTGGACCCCAGGGGAATTCTCAATCCCGGCAAGATGTTCCTCAACTGAGGGCGTTATTAATTATGATATCGAAACAATATAGGCGCGCATAGGCGCAAGCGTCTACGCACGATTTTCGACATCGGGCGGTGCCCGGGCGGCTGATTTGGGGATGGCGCGCGGCTGTGCGGCCGGAAGACCCGGGTTGGGCGCGCCGTGCCATGCGCGAACCGGCCGCGCCGCCGGCCGCGCGCGGGACTCGGACTCGGCATCGCGCTCGACCGTACGGCGCTGGGCGCGCCGGCGCAGCTTGCCGCCGCGCAGGAAGCGGGTGAGCCAATCCTCCCGCCTGGTGGCGTGAGTCGTGGGCTGCGGGGCCTCGGACGCGTGGCGGGGGGTGGATGCCTGGGTTGAGGGTTCGGCGAACAGCGCCTCGCCGCGCAGCAGGCGCGACAGAATCTCCCACAGCAGGGCAAGCGCCTGCGCCAGCTGGGCGGGGAGGCCCAGCGGGAGGCGTAGCTCGGGGAGGGAGGGGCGTTGGTTCATGGACAGGGTATATAGAACGTATAGCGAACGCGTGCAAGGGAAAAAATGCGAGTAGAGGAGATTTTTTGCGAGAAAATTGGAGGCTGCGGGGCCAGGGACTTGCCGGCATGCGCTGGTTCGGCGGAAACTGCCGGCAACCCAGGAGCCGCCATGTCCGCCATAACAGTCTTCGTCGCCCGCCGCGTCATCACCATGAACGCCTCGACGCCGTTCTGCACCCATGTCGCGGTGAAGGACGGCCGCATTCTCGGCTATGGCAGCGCGGCCGACGTCGCGGAATTCGGCCCGGCGGAAATCGACACCCGCTTCGCCGACAAGGTGATCATGCCCGGCTTCATCGAGGGCCACGGCCATGCTGTGGAAGGCATGATGTGGCGGCAGCCCTATGTCGGCTTCTACGGCCGAACCGCGCCGGATGGCACGCCCGCGCCCGGGCTTACGAGCATCGAGGAGGTGGTCGCCCGGCTCCAGGCGCATGAGCGCACGCTGACCGACCCCGCCGCCCCCGTGGTGGCCTGGGGGTTCGACCCGATTTTCTTTGGCGGGCGGCGCATGTCGGTCGCCGATCTCGATCGCGTGTCCTCCACCCGCATGGTCCTGGTCGGCCACGTCTCCGGCCATATCCAGAACGCCAATGCCCGCGTCCTCGAGGCCTGCGGCTTTTCGCGCGACAGCAATATCGACGGCCTCCTGCGCGACACCGCCGGCAATCTCACCGGCGAGCTGCAAGGCCCCGCGGTGATGGGCCGCGCCAGCCGCGCCACCGGCGATAACGGCCTGATGCGGGTGCAGGACGTCGATGCCCTGATGGATTACGGCCGCGTCGCCAGTCGCGTCGGCGTCACCACCTCCACCGACCTCGCCAACGCCCTCAGCGAGGACAACGCCGCCTCGCTCCGCGCCGCCACCGACCGCGCCGATTTCCCGCTCCGCCTGGTGCCCGCCATGCGCGCCCGCGAATACACGCTGGAAGCCGGTCTCGCCCGCATCGCCGAACTCAAGCGCCAATCCACTGCCAAGCTCCATTTCGGCATCGTCAAGCTGGTCGCGGACGGCTCCATCCAGGGCTTCACCGCCCGGCTGCGCTGGCCCGGCTACCATAACGGCGCGCCGAACGGCCTGTGGTATATCGCCCCCGCGGAGTTCGAAGGCATCGTCACCGCCTATCACACCGCCGGCCACCAGCTGCACATCCACACCAACGGCGACGAAGCCAGCGAACTCGCCACCGAAATGGTCGGCCGCGCCATCATGGCCCACCCCCGCGCCGACCACCGCCACACCCTCCAGCACTGCCAGATGGCCGATGCCGCGATCTTCAAGCGCATGGCCAATTTCGGCATGTGCGTGAACCTGTTCGCCAACCACATCTGGTACTGGGGCGAACAGCACCGCGCGCTGACCATGGGCCCGAGCCGCGCCGAACGGCTGGACGCCTGCGCCTCCGCCCTCGCCGCGGGCGTGCCGCTCGCCATCCATTCCGACGTGCCGGTGACCCCGGTGGCGCCGCTGTTCACCGCCTGGTGCGCCGCCAACCGGCTGACCTCGACCGGCCGCGTGCTGGGCGAGGCCGAGCGCATCACGGTGCCCCAGGCGCTCTACGCCATCACCCTCGGCGCCGCCTACACCCTCAAAATGGACCACCTGATCGGCAGCATCGACGTCGGCAAATACGCCGATTTCGCCGTGCTCGATGAGGATCCGTATACGGTGCCGACTGCGGCGCTGAAGGATGTGAAGGTGCACGCGACGGTGCTGGGCGGGGCGGTCTTCTCAGCCCCGGAGTAACTTTCCGCCGCAGGGCGTGAGCGGCGGGCATTGCCTGCTGCCTATCCGCATCGTATCGTACCCGAGTCTGTCGAGAGGGCCTCAGGGACATGCGGCGGGTCAGTGTCGGGTTTGATGGCGTGATCGGGGTGGTGCCGGGCCCGTCCGTCCTGACGGTGTCGGCTTCGGTGCCGCTCACCAGCACCGATTTCGCCACCAGCCTGGCGGTGCCGCAGTTCGATCCGGCGCTTGGCACGCTGGTCTCGGTGCGTTTCACCCTCGCGGGTGGCATCGTCGCGGCGGTGCAGGCCGAGAACAAGGACCCCGCACCGGTGACCATTGTGCTCGGCGGCAAGGCCGATGAAACCTTGCACCTACCGGCGGCCCTCGGCGGTGGTGCGGTGGTGTCGGTTGCTCCCGCGGTCTCCACTACGTTCGCAGCCTCGGCGTTCGATGGCGCGGTCGATTTTGCGGGGGGGTCGGGGCTCAGCCTGCCGCGGCAGACCGGCAACCAGGCGGCCGATTCCACGCCACTGACCGACGCCGGCACCCTGGCGGCGTTCACCGGCGGCGGCACGGTGGCGATGGGGCTCAGCGTCACGGCCTCAACATCCGCGATCAGCGCCGGCAACCTGATCACCTCCTGGAACACCCAGGCCAGCGCGATCGTGAGTGTGACCTATCAATACCTGCCGCCCCCGGGGGAGGTGACCGTGCCCGGCGCATCCGGGGATGTCGTGCGGGTGGACTTCGCCGATGTGGCGGCGGGCAGCGCGGCGGCGGCGGCCCTTGCGCCGCTGAACGCGGCGATTTCTGCCGGGGCAGCGGTTCCGGTGACGGTGGGCAATGGCGCGACGATCCCCGCGGCAGGGGCGGGCGCGCCGGGCGTGCTGCTGGTGCATGGCGGCGGCGTCTTCGCGCTGCCCGATTTCTACGCCGGCTTCGCCGACGATGCCGCCACCGCCGTCACCCTGAGCGGCGGAACCGCCGCGGGGCAATTGGTGCTGGCGGGCAGTGGCGGGCTCGCGTTCAACGCGGGGGCGGGCAGCGCGTCGGTGTTCGCGGCCGGCGGCGCAAATCTCGTCAGCGCCTATCCCGGCGCGGGGGACCTCTTCGTCACCACCGGCGCGGGGGATGACACGGTGGTGGCGCTCGCCGGGAACGCCACGGTGAACGCGGGCGGCGGACACAATGCGATCCTCACCGGCGGCGGGAATGATGTCATCAATTCGACTGGTACTGACCTGATCGCCGCCGGTGGCAGCGGCGCCACCACGATCAATGCCGGCGCGAATGACCCTGTGGTCTTCCTCGGCTCGGGGCAAAGCCTGTTCAACGGCGGCACCGGCCGGGCCACCGTGGTGAGCGGCAGCGGCGCCGCCACCATAAATGCCGCGGGGGGCACGCAGATCTGGCTCGGCAGCGGGCCGGCGGTGGTGAATTCGACCGGCAGTGACATGGTGATCGGCGCGGCCGGGGCCTCGACGCTGCACGGCGGCAACGGGCTGGTGGCGCTGTCCTTCGGTGCGACCGACTTCATTGGCGGTAGCGGGGCTGCGACGGTGGCGGGGTTCGCCGGTGCCCTGACGGTGGCGGCCGGGGGCGGCGGGCTGTTCCTTGGGGCACCGGGCGGTCACAACGTAATCACCGGCGGCAGTTCGCCCTCCACCATTTTCGGCGGCGGGGCGGGCGATGTGCTGCGCGCCGGCACCGGCGGGGGCGACGTGATCGTGGCCGGCGCCGGGGCGGAGACGATCTCCGCGGCGGCGGCGACGGGCGCCACCTGGATCTACGCGGGAAGCGGGCCGGATCTGATATCGACCGGCACTGGCGCGACCTCCGTGCTGCTCGGCACAGGGGCGGCGACCATCCTCGCCGGAAGCGGCCTGGGGCTGTTCGCCGTCAGCCATGGCAGCCACTCCAGCGTGACGATCGGCAATTTCAGTCCCTCGGCCGATTACCTCTCGCTCGCCGGCTTCCCCGCCGGCGAGGCCGCGGCAGCGCTCACCGGCGCTACGATCACCGCCGGCGATGAAACGCTGACCTTATCGGACGGCACCCACATCACCCTGCTCGGCTTCACCGGGCTGACGGCGGCGAACTTTCTCTAGCGAGGGCGCGGCCCTGTTTCCGCCGCGCCGGCTTGGCTAAGGTGGGCCATGGCTACTCCCCCCATTCCCCTCACCGTCATCGGCGGCTTCCTCGGCGCCGGCAAAACCACGCTGGTCAACCATCTGCTGGCCCATGCGACCAAGCGCTACGGCGTGTTGGTGAACGATTTCGGCGCCATCAACATCGATGCCGCGCTGATCGCGGCGCAGGACGGGGCGAGTATCGCGCTGACCAATGGGTGTGTGTGCTGCTCGCTGGGGGAGGATCTGGGCGAGGGGCTGGCGATGCTGGCGCGGCGCGATCCGCCGCCGGAGCATGTGATTGTCGAGGCGTCAGGGGTGTCGGACCCCTGGCGGATCGCGCAGCTGGCGTTGATCGAGACCGGGTTCACGCTGGAGCCGCTGATCGTGCTGGTGGACGGGGTGGGATTTCTCGAACAGCTCGCCGATCGCTGGGTGGCGGATACGGTGGCGCGGCAATTGGCGTTCGCGGAGCTGGTGGTGATCAGCAAGGCCGATGTGGCGGGCGATCTCGGGGCGGTGCGGCGGGAGGTTGCAAGGCTGCGGCCTGAGGCGCGGGTGATCGCGGCAATGGGGGGTGCGGTTGATCCGGCGGTATTGCGGTTTGCGCCGCCGCCGCGGGGGCGGGTGAGCCGGTTTGCGGCGGAGGCGGTGCATGATTTCCCGACGGCGGCGTGGCGGCCGGCGGGGCCGCTCGATCGGGTGCGGCTGCGGGCGGTGCTGGAGGGGCTGCCGAGAGCGGTGTTGCGGCTGAAGGGGTTCTGCCAGATCGGGCCGGAGGGGGCGTGGTATCTGCTGCAATATGCGGCCGAGCGCTGGGCGTTCTCGCGCGTCGATGGGCCGCAGGCGGCGGGGTTTGTGCTGATCGGGACACCGGAGATGCCGGACGCCGCCGGGATTGCGGCGCTGTTTGCCGGGACGGCGGAGGGGGAGAGCTGAACGCCATCCCGCTCTCGCCGGGCCAATGGGCCTGGGCGGTGTTCGCCATTCTGGCCGCTTCGGTGCTGCGAGGGTTCACCGGGTTCGGGTTCGCGGTGGTCGCGGTGCCGCTGGCGAGCCTGGTGCTGCCGCCGCAGCCGGTGGTGGCGGCGGCGCTGCTGATGCAGGCGGCGATCGGGGCGCGGGATTGTTTCGCCGAGGCGAAGCGGGCGGATTGGCGCTCGGTGCGCCGGCTGACGTTCGGGGCGGCGCTGGGGACGCCGCTGGGGCTGTTGGCGCTGGCGGTGCTGCCGATCGCCTGGGTGCGGCTGGGGCTGGGCGGGCTGGTGCTGGGGGCGACGTTCATCACCTGGCGGCCGGTGCGCCATCGCGGTCCGCCGGCGCGGCCCTGGGCGGTGTTCGCGGGGTTCTGCTCGGGGGTGAGCAATGGGCTGGCCGCGATGTCCGGCCCGCCGGCGATTGTGTATTTTCTGGCGGCGGAGAACGAGCGGGCGCGGGTGCGCAGCAGTTTGATGACGTATTTTCCGCTCGCCTCGCTGCTGGCGCTGCCGCAGGCCTGGTATGGCGGGATAGTGGGCGTTTCGTCGGTGATCCTCGCCGGGCTTGGGCTGCCGATCATGGTGGGTGGCGGCTGGGCGGGGGCCTGGCTGTTCCGGCGCTACGGGCAAACGGCGTATCGGCCGACGGCGATCGCCTCGCTGGCGGCGACGGGGGTGGCGGCGATTGCGCGGGGGATTGCGGGGTTGTGGTAGGAAGGAAGCGGTTCTTTTTTGAAAAAAAGAACCAAAAAACTCTATCCGTTTGGTGTGCGGTTGGACGGGGAGACTCCAAAGCCAATGAATAAAAAGTTTCGCTCTTATTGTGTTGCTTGTTGATACGGTCCCAATCCGGCAGCTGCCATGATCCATAGGTTGGGTGCGGGCGCTTTCGGGAGGGCTTCGATGGTTCTACGCCAGCCGAG